>JAOQAP010000057.1 GCA_025963465.1 Flavipsychrobacter sp. | reverse complement strand
ACTTTGCGTTTATGCTCCAGGTCATTGGCCTTTACTTCACTTTTGGCAAGAAAAATACTTTGCTGCTCGGTCATCGTTGTAATAAATGGTCAAAAATAGTGCCGATAGGATAGTGGCCGGAAACGACCGGGTAAATTGGCCTGTCCGTTATTACAAACGTACATAATTAATTTTAGTTAAAGCAGAGCATTAACATCAGGAGATAAATGCCGGTAGCCGGCCAATACATGCATGAATTAAATAATGTATCTTAAGCGATCAAAATGTATCACAGGCACATCACCACCAGCATATCGGTGGCTACAAGCAGCAAATGATAACACTGGCTATACAGGAACGCTAACTGCTTCCTTGATTTTCGGTATATGTGACGATGGCGCATGCTGTTGCATGATTTTGGCGATAATGTCTGCGGTATTATCAGGATAATCCACTTTTATGTGCTTTCCGTTGGTAAGCCACTGACGAATGGTGTCGTAGTATTTCCCGCTCAGGCTTTTGATAACGGTTGCACCCATAGCCTCAGCACCTGCGGCATTGCAGTGCTGTTCATACTGGGTCTGCATAGGTACTACCAGTATTTTTTTACCCAGGTACATAGCCTCTGCCGGCCCTTCAAAGCCCGCACCGCAAAGTACCCCGGTACCGGATGCCATACTTTCTATAAAAGCACGGTTATCTATCTTGGTCACCATTACGTTTCCGGTGGTAAATGGTTCTTTATTATGCTTCGAAAACACTTCCCACTTTGCCTCAGGGAATTGTGATAAATGCTTCACTATCGTAGCATCATCGTAAGCAGGCAGGTATACAGTATAATGACCGTTATCTACCGGCACTCTTCTTCTTATCTCGTTACGGATAACCGGGGTGAATATATTTTCAGCAAATGATTTGAAATGAAACCCATAAGCTGCTGTGACCGGTGCATAATATTTCAATACCAACTCACCCATTATATCGCCACTTGCCGGCCGGGGAGCATCCTTGTGCAGCACAGCACATTGGTGGCTTACTGATACACAGGGTATTTTCTTTCGCTTACAAGCCCATGCCGATACCGCTTCAAAATCATTGATCACGATATCATACTGTTCTACAGGTAGCTCCTTTATATCCTTCAGCAACTGAAACAATTTCGACCGTTTTACCGTCTGGAACAGGTCTACACCGCCCTTCTTGCCAAATATGAAGCTCATCCCATACAGCTTGTACTTCACGGGAAATGGCACGTCCACATCGGCCTGTATACCGCTGATGAGTACATCTACCTCACCATACTTCACCAGTTCAGGGTATACATCCCTTGCCCGGCTCAGATGGCCATTACCGGTTCCTTGTATCGCAAACAATATTTTCATCAAAAAAATTTTATTCTATTAACCCTTTAACTTTCTTCGTCCGCCGTAGCTGCTATGTTATACCATAATTTGCAGCGAAGGAGGATAACCAATTACCAGATCAGGCAGCAGGTTGATTCATACTCAGTTCCAGCATCATGCTCTCCATCAGTTCCTTTGCAGATTCTTTGCTCTGTTTTTTCTTATTGATGTCAATGGCTTGCGCAACGAGGTCTTCATGATAATTGTAGATACTCCATTTCCCTTCTGTATATTCCAGTGCAGTAAGGTTCTCTATCCAGTCGCCTGAGTTCATGTAGATCACATCACCATGTGGTGTGGTCACATTCTTTATCTCCGGGTGGTGTATGTGGCCGCATACCACATAGTCATACTTGTTCTCTGCAGCTATATCGCATACCGTATCTTCAAAGCTGTTGATGAACTTCACTGCACCCTTTACTGTGTTCTTTACTTTTTTGGAGAATGATATTTTACCACGTCCCATTTTTTCAGAGATGTAGTTCACCATGCGATTAATGATGATTAGCGTATCATAACCAATAGCTCCCAGCTTTGCCAGCCATTTGCTATGCTGCATCACCACATCAAACACATCACCATGAAACAGCCACACCCGCTTGTTATCTATCTTCAGCGATAGCTTGTTGGTGATCTTCAACGACCCAAGGTGAAACCCTTTGAAGCGCCGCAGCATTTCATCATGGTTGCCGGGAATATAGTATACAGGTATGTCTTTGGCTATATAGCCTATCAGGTGTTTCACCACCATCATATGTGTTGCGGGCCAGTACCGCTTGCTGAACTGCCACACATCTATGATATCTCCGTTTAAAATTACCGCCTTGGGTTTGATGCTTTTAAGATAGCGGAGCAGCTCCGTGGCATGACAGCCGTAAGTACCAAGGTGTATATCTGAGAGCACTACAATATCCACTTCTCTCTTTGCCATTATTCCCTTCAACGAAGCATTTGGTTATACAAAATGACAACTATAGTATAACCGTATTATTATGAGTGAGTTAACTGAATATTAAATAATATTCAGAACTTTGGCCGTAATGGACCATAGTATGTCCATGCAATTCTGGTTTTGATAAACACATCCGGCTATGAAAAAGATAATGCTTATAATTTTGTTATTGTCTGTTAGCTCACTATCCGTAAGAGCACAGAATGAGTTTTTTGTTACAGTGAATCCTGCTGATGGGACTTTTAAAAAAATAAGCAGCTTCCCCGATGTAAATTGGATAGAACCAAGGCTTTCCGTATACAGTCAGAAACTACATCGTTATTATTTTTGCGGAAGCAGCGATGTTAATACATGGGTTCTATATACTATTGATGTATTGAACGGAAATATTATCAATACAGATACCGTCAGGAATAGTGAATTTGATTTTATAAAACTTTCCGGCGCTGTATATAATGATATTGATGATAGAATTTATGCAATGTACAAGCGTGATGTTGTTGAACTGATATCTATTGATTCTAAAAATTTATCTTACTATTCTGTTGCAAAAATACCCGAACTAATGTACCGTGATATGTATGCAAATATAGACACGAAGAACAACAGGTATATCATCAGCGGCACAGATTCCATGTCTGTTGATCGTTTATACGTACTTGATATTGCTACAGGAAATCTTGTAGGTGACCGCCCTATATCTTTTTATCCGGCGTTCATGAAACTTGACAGCGACCTGGGCCTGGCATATGGCATACAATCAAGTAAAGAGCTTCAGAATATTGTTAGCATTGATCCGACGACCGGCGAGATAGCTATGGTAAGGCCGATGACGGAAATGAACGGTGCATACGGCGGCGGCAATTTTTTTACTTATAGCCAAAGAAACAAAAAATACATCTACGCATCTATAAATAAGAGCGATAAACCTTGTATTGCCAGTGTAAGTATGCGTGATAAATTGCTTGAAAGTTTTCCTGATTTCCCGCATGTAAACGGCGCAGGGGATAATATTATTTGCTGGCAATATGACGATTCGCTCGATCAGCTGTTTGCAATTCACTGGGAACCCATGCCCAAAGGGCACAGAACACGGTTATATCCTAACCCATTCACACAAACAACAACTGCATTCCTCGATACTATTTATACTGCCGCCACTACTATATTATACAGCACAGATGGTAAGGAAGCGCAAAAAAATGAAGACAATAATACCAACAAGGTACCTGTAAACAGAAACAACCTTTCAAGCGGGACGTATTATATGAGGATATATGGAAACGGGCGCTTACTTGGCGTTGAAAAAGCCGTGGTTGAGTAACAAAAAAGGGATGCCATATGGCATCCCCTCATCTTCCATCATTAACCAACCTATTGTTTCACAATATCATTGAATTCTCCGTCTGTCACTTCCACATTGCCTGCTGTGCCTGTGGCCGTATAATGAAATGTACCGCTGATCTTAGTACCATCTGATTTAGTGATCTTTACCTCGCCGGTAGTACTCACATATTCTTTGCCTCCTGCGTTGTAATACACAGAAGCAAAGTTGGGTGTTGTATTAACCCCCAGTGCATAAGAACCCGTTGCTACAGCAGTTAAGTGCAGCTCTATGGTCGTCGTCGCATCATCACCTACTATTTGTATTCCCGTTCCGGAGCTTACATTATAAAACCGTCCTCCGCCTGCCGGTATGTAAGCAGTACCATCCAGCTTGCAGTAAAATGGTTTGCCGGTGCCTGAAGGTGTGGTAGTAGTTGAGCTGCTCTTTTTGCAGGCAAAAAAGCTCATGGATCCTATAGCAAGGATGAATACGGGTAATAATTGTTTCAGTTTGTACATGGTCGTGTTTTTATACTGCAAACCTACCCTTGCCTGCTGCCCCACACAATACCAGAACATGCGCATTTTTGCCTCCGTATATTTACGGATAGCACCGTATAACAATGATAATGAACCTCAAAATGGACATATTATTTATTTTGTCAAAATAAGCTATATTCAGTACCTTTGCAGCGTCACACATCCCTTTTAAAAAGGCAAACGGAGTTTTGCACACCTGTGCATTACTTTGCCTTAGCGAGAAGCTGAGGTACACTAATTTCGATAGCAGAATAAGACAAAGAAGAGTATGGACATCGAACAATTAATGCCGCATGTGGAAGCCCTGGTATTTGCCAGCGAACGACCACTTACACAAATAGAAATGACCGAGGTTTTAGGACTGGCTTTGGAAACGCCTGTTGAAACAGAGCGTATTGCTGCCTGCCTTGAAGCTATCCGTGAAAAATATGATGCAGATTACTATCCTTTCCAGCTGAAAGAAATAGGCGGGGGCTTTCAGTTCCTCACCAAAAAGGCGTTCCACAAGACGGTATTGCAGTTGAATGGCGATAAGCACATCAAAAAGCTGTCTACAGCAGCTATGGAGACATTATCTATTATAGCTTACAAGCAGCCGATAACTAAAAGCGAAATAGAATATATACGTGGCGTGAGCGCTGACTACAGCATTCAGAAACTGCTGGAAAAAGAGCTGATCGTTATAGCCGGCCGTAATGAGAACATGGTAGGAAAGCCGCTTATCTACAATACTTCCAAGAACTTTATGGATTACCTGGGCATCAATTCACCTTCACAGTTACCGCAAATGAAGGATATAACTGATGTGCAGATAGTAATGCCAACCAATGCAGAAGAAGCAATTCCTGAAGATGCACTGGTAGTAGTTAATGAACAAGGGTCGTTGAAACAAGCATCGTAAAAAGTGATTTTAAATTCACAGCCCACCGCTTCCTTCTGAAGCGGTTTTTTTATGTTCTATAATTTCAAAAGTTAGAAACACTTCTAATTTTTCAAAGACCACTTTAATATTGTATCTTCAATTGACAAACGTTAATCTAAAAAATCGTGCACTAACATGTCTATTCTTAAGCCTTTTTTGACTACGTTATTGTTTTCAATTGCCGTATGTTCCCACGCACAAATAATTACAACTTATGCTGGAAATGAACATGGATATGGATATAATGGAGACGGAGGACCTGCTACAGCAGCAAAGTTTGGAACTATCTATACTTGCGCAACTGACACTTTAGGAAATCTGTTCATTGCAGATATGGGCGTAAATAATAGAATACGAAAAGTAAATTCTTCTGGTATAGTTACAACAGTAGCAGGGAATGGCACATACACTCACTCAGGAGACAGCGGAGCAGCAACAAGTACAGGTATTAGTTTTGCATATTGCGTTGCAGTAGATAACCTCGAAAATATTTATATTGGAGAGGGTGACGTATCATCAGGTTTAATCATTAATTCCTGGATAAGAAAAATAACTCCTACAGGAGTTATTACTACTATAGCAGGTAATGGAGTGGGAGGCTTTAGTGGAGATAATGGGCCGGC
>JAOQAP010000054.1 GCA_025963465.1 Flavipsychrobacter sp. | reverse complement strand
GCAACAGGTCGATGAGTCATGGTGGTAACATCAGCGAACAGGTGCAGCTAAACAGCAGCATAGCTCCCGGCATGTACATCCTAAACGTTCGTTCTGCAAGTAACAATGAAGTGTTCCACGTAGTTATTGAACAATAAAATAACAAACAAGCTATAACAGAACGGCCCCGCATTTTGCGGGGCCGTTCTTGTTTTGTAGTATATCACTGGTTTACTTCTTTACTTTAGCTGCTTTAGCATGCATTTTTTGCTGCAGCATTTCTACCATCTGCGCTATACGGCGGATGCGTGTTTCTTCTTTCTTTGCGTCAGTAATGGCCATTACGTATTCCTTCTTATGGGTAAATGCCATAGCAGTAAAGAACTCAGGCATTCCTTTATATTTATTTATTGCCGCTTGCGCATCTGCAGGTAATGTCACTGTACGGTTTACAAAGTCTATACCGTCGGCCTTACGCTCAGCCATAGGAACATCTGCGGGCGATGGCTTTTTGCGCGGTGCATTGGTTACCCGTAACCCGGTCCAGTCATTATTGATAGATACAGATGTCTGGCCCCGGTAGCCAAGCTCAAATACCATGTTCCAGCTTTCCATCATTACGAGGTCCGACTTGATTGCTCCTGTCTTTTTTGGATAGCAGAGCCAGAGAAGGGTATCGTGACCTATGTATTCCGTAAGCCTGTTCAACTCATGGGTAAGTATCTTGCTATCTGTGGCGAAGATTATGACCTGGGGTAAAGGCTTTGTCCTTCCCGGTTTTTCTTTGATCTCAAGGCTGTCAAAAAGACTACGGCAATTATCAGGCAGGTTGATGAGCCATACAGGCCTGTCTTCTTTTATTTTTAGTTTGCTCAGCAGTTCCATCATTACAAATATAAAAAATCAGAAAAATCAGATCGTAGCAATATTCGAATGAGCATGTAAAAAACAGGTTCTTAACCTAGTTTGATCAATCGCTCAACAGCAGCATCCAGTGTTTCTTCTTTTTTTGCAAAGCAGAAACGGATAAGTTTATCATCTTTCTTATTGCTATAGAATGCGCTGACGGGGATAGTGGCCACGCCATGTTCTTTGGTGAGCCATTGTGTAAATTCCATATCGGGCATGTCGCTGATGCGCTCATAGCTGGCTACCTGGAAGTAGCTGCCTTTTGCCGGGGTATGTATGGTGAACGGTGTCTGCTTGATGAGTGACAGGAAATGATCTCGTTTTTGCTGCATCACTATATTCACAGGAGTGGCGGTATCATTACCTAATATATGGGTCAACGCATATTGCGCTGGTGTATTAACAGTAAAAGAAAGGAACTGGTGTATACGGCGGAACGCTTGTGTGTATGCTGGCGGTGCTATGCAATAGCCCATCTTCCACCCGGTGCAATTATACACTTTACCAAAGGAGTAGAGCGCAAAGCTGCGCTGCCGTAGTTCTTCATGCTCCAGCACACTATAGTGTTTTGCTCCATCGAATACCAACTGCTCATAGACTTCGTCGGAGAGGATCACGATATCGGTATTGCGAACAAGGTCCGCTAGTTGGTCCCAATCGCTCTTATTCCAGATCGCACCGCTTGGGTTATGCGGCGTATTGATGATGATGGCTTTAGTGCGTGGTGTAATTGCATCTTTTACTCTGTTCCAGTCCACATGAAAGTCCGGCGCTGATAAAGATACAGGTACCGCCTTTGCACCATTCATTTCTATATTAGGTATGTAGCTGTCATAGGCCGGTTCCAGTACTATTACCTCATCGCCCGGAGTAAGTATGGAAGTGAATGCGGTATAGATAGCATAGGTAGCGCCGGGTGTGATGGTTATCTCATTGTCCGGATCAATAGTAACTCCATAGCGCGTATTAAAGTTCGCGGCTATTGCCTGTCTTAAAGCAGGTAGCCCCGGCATAGGGGCATATTGGTTAAAGCCGTTCTTAGCGGCATCGCCCAATGCTTGCGACAACTCAGTATCTATATGAAAATCAGGAAATCCCTGCGACAGGTTGATGGCATTATGCTCCTGGGCCAGTGCGCTCATCACTGTAAATATAGTAGTGCCGGTGGCAGAGTGCTTCTGAGGAAAGGTCATTAAGTTAAAAGTTAAAAGTCAAAACCTCAAAGAGTAGTAATGTTACCCGATAACGTAAGTATCATAAAAAAGAAAGATCAAGCCACTTTTAGGTTTTCACTTTTCATATTTACGTTCACTTACAGATACTTATCGCCCTTATTTCTCTTCACCTCCGCTACATATTCTTTTATCTGCTGCTCACGGTTACGCTCGCAAATGAGGAGTATGTCCGGTGTATCCACCACGATGAATTTTTCAAGCCCCTGCAGAACAACCAGTTTGTCATGTGGCGCCTTTATCATACACTCTGTGGCATCAATGACCATCACATTATTGCCCAGTACTGCATTGCCCAGGTAGTCTTTATTACAGTTGTCGTAAGCAGACTCCCATGTGCCAAGGTCGCACCAGCCAAAGTAAGATGGTATAACGAACACGTTCCTCGCCTTTTCCATAATACCATAGTCTATAGATATATTGGTGCAATGCGGGTATAGTTTGCTGATGGTTTCGCGCTCGGCCGGTGTGTTATATACATCTGTAGCCTGTGCAAATACCTCGTGCATTTCCGGAAGGAACTGTTTCAAGGCATCCATGATGGTCTGTACGTTCCATACAAATATGCCGGAGTTCCACAGGAAGTCGCCGCTCTTTAAAAACGTACGGGCAAGTTCCAGTGATGGCTTTTCGGTAAATGTTTTTACGCGGTATGTTTTATCTTTTTCGTCTTCAGTATTGTATTGTATATAGCCATATCCCGTGTCGGGCCTTGTAGGCTTTATGCCCAGTGTAAGCAATGATTTGTGGTGTGCCACAAAATCTAATGCATCATGTGCGGTGCGCTCAAAAGAATGCTCGTCCATAATGAGGTGATCTGCGGGCGACATGATGATATTCGCCTTAGGATTCAGCGCATACATTTTATGGGCGAAGTATGCAGCACATGGCGCTGTATTCTTGCGCGATGGCTCACTGATTATATTGTCGTCGCTTATCTCGGGTATCTGTTGCTTCAGGGTTGCTATATACTGTTCATTGGTGATGAAGTAAATATTTTCCTTGGGGCATATATGCTTGAAGCGGTTGTACGTCCATTGTATCAGTGAGCGGCCTGTACCCAGCAGGTCCAGGAACTGCTTAGGGTAATGTGTGCGGCTTTCCGGCCAGAACCTGCTGCCGATGCCGCCGGCCATAATAGCAACGTAGTTATTTTGTATACTCATGATAATGCAATGTCAGGATAGTACAAGACAGGTGATAAGCGCCTGTTATATATTTATTTAATTATTGTAAGTGTGAT
>JAOQAP010000018.1 GCA_025963465.1 Flavipsychrobacter sp. | reverse complement strand
ATAGCAAGTGGAAGAGGTATTTAGCAGGCTTACCAAAACTGGACAGGCCTATAGAAGTAACCGTTGAAGTGCCTATACGGGAAACAAAACTGCCGTATAGCAGGTAAAAAGCACCCAGCCGCAGGATAAACAAAATCAGGGCAGGAGCAAAAAAGTATCGGACTATATTACCAGTATTCTTTTTATCGGCGCCTATGAAACGATAAAATAATCCCACAGCTAATACCAGCCAGGGAGTAATATAAAATACCTCCAGTGTAAAGAGCGAGGCAAGGTATACCAGTAATGCAAACCCTATGTATTTACCGGAACCGCTATGCACATATAACTGCACGCAGCGCAGTATAATGAGGATGAACATCAACCCGGTGAGAAAATGAAATGCAGGCTCCCACACTATAACCTCTGACAGATAAGGAGATACGCAAAACAACAACACGCCTATCAGGGGAATTGTCCTGTTATTGGCTACACCGGCATCATAAAGCAGGCTGCGGGAAAATATATACAGCAAACAAGCGTTAATAGTATGGAGGGTGATGAACAACAAGTGCCACAACCATGCATTGATACCGAACAGCTTGTAAAAAACATAGGTAGTGAGCTGCGTGACCTGGTACATACTTACCGCATGAAAATTGGTACGGTTAATATATTCACGGAAGGCATGATTTTTTACCTGATCTAACCAACCGGTGTAGTCTGTAACAAAACCGGCCTTTGCTGCAGGATAATACAGAACGAATAATACCACCCACACAATACCAAAGAGCAGCCCGGTAGGAACCGGTTGATCGTCACGTGAGTATGGAGTATTATTTAAAAGCGAAGTATTAAGTTTCAAGACACAGCTATTATAAACAAATATAGCCCATCTATAAAACTATAGAAAGAAAAGTTGGGCTGCACCGGTTACCCGTTAATTATTATCTGTAATTTCATAGTTGGAAATCAAACATTATGGCAACCAAATCACATAAGGCATCGATACTGATAGCAGAGGACGAAGAAAGCCTGCGCGAAGGACTGAAGCTGAACCTGGAACTGGAAGGGTATGAAGTGACAACGGTAGACAATGGACCCGGTGTAATAAAGATGGTGAAGAATGAATACTTTGACCTCATTATACTGGATATAATGCTACCCGATATGGACGGCATCACGGTATGTGAGACCATAAGAATGCAGCATAATGATGTGCCTATCATGTTCCTTTCTGCCCGTAATAGTGGTGCAGACAGGGTAGAAGGCCTGAAAAAAGGCGGCGATGATTACCTCACCAAACCGTTCAACCTGGAAGAGCTGCTGCTTCGTGTAGATAAGCTGATCACCAAGAACAAGAAAATAAAAGAACCGCAGACCATAGGCGACATTTATGAATTTGATGGCTGCCGCATAGATTTTGGAGCTCATGAATGTACCGACAAGAATAAGCAAACACAAGAGCTAAGTAAAAAAGAGGCCGGCCTGCTGAAGCTGCTGATAGAGCATGAAGGCGAAGTAGTGTCCCGTGAGCAGATACTGCAGATAGTATGGGGCTACAATGTATACCCTACCACCCGCACCATAGACAACTTCATTCTCAATTTCCGTAAATTTTTCGAAAAAGATAGCCGCAATCCGCGTCACTTTCACTCTATTCGGGGCATAGGGTATAAGTTTACGAAGTAGCTTACCACTTCAGTTCAGGGTCGTCATCCGTATTCTGTACTTTGTTCGTTTTCCTGCTTTGTAGTTTCTGTACTTGCCGATCGTAAATAAGTCTTGCTATATGCACGGCCACATGTTCTTCATGCAAAATAGAGTTAAGCTTCTTTTCAGAAATATCTATGCGATACATGAGCTGGTAAAAGGCATCCGGCCCTTTTTCAAGATAATCCACCACGCGGTCTGCCAGCAATTTCAGCAATGCTTCTTCCGATGCATTGTCCGGAACAATTAAGCCCCAATCATTTTGCAGTGCAACGGCTGTTTCCTGCAATAGTGTGTTATCCATAAAAAAAGCCGCACCAGAACGGTACGGCAATTTAATCTTTATTATTAATGTTGAATAACAATCCTAATTCCCAATAACCAATTCCTAATTCCGGCGAAGCCTAGAACATCTGTATCTTATCCAATACCAGCTTTTTCACATCTGCCAGTGCTATTCTTTCCTGCGTCATGCTGTCGCGGTGGCGTATAGTCACCGTCTGGTCTTCCTTCGTCTGGTGATCTATGGTGATGCAGAACGGTGTACCTATGGCGTCCTGCCTGCGGTAGCGCTTACCTATGCTGTCTTTCTCTTCATAGAAACATTTGAAATGCGGTTTGCACTGGTCTATCAGCTCACGCGCTATTTCCGGTAGTCCGTCTTTCTTGGTAAGTGGCAATACCGCCAGTTTTACCGGTGCCAGCATTGGTGGCAGGCTTAGTACCACGCGACTATCTTGCTTTTCTTCATTGCTCAGATCTTCTTCTTTGTATGCTTCGCTCAGCACCATCAGTACAGCACGATCCAGGCCAATTGATGTTTCCACCACATAAGGCACATAGTGCTGGTTAATGTCAGTGTCAAAGTAAGTAAGTTTTTTACCGCTGAACTGCTGGTGTTGTTTCAGGTCGAAGTCGGTGCGGCTGTGTATACCTTCTACTTCTTTGAAGCCCATCGGAAAATCAAATTCTATATCGCAGGCCATGTCTGCATAGTGCGCCAGTTTCATATGGTCGTGAAAGCGGTAGCGCTCCGGAGATATGCCCAGGCTAAGGTGCCATTTCATACGGGTCTCTTTCCAGTAGTCATACCATTCTTTCTGTGTACCCGGCTTCACGAAGAACTGCATTTCCATCTGTTCAAACTCGCGCATACGGAAGATAAAACCTCTTGCTACTATTTCGTTACGGAATGCCTTACCCGTTTGCGCTATACCAAACGGTATCTTCATACGGCCGCTCTTCTGCACATTCAGGAAGTTCACAAATATACCCTGTGCTGTTTCAGGCCTCAGGTATACTACATCTGCATCATCAGCCACGGACCCCATTTCCGTAGAGAACATCAGGTTGAACTGGCGCACATCTGTCCAGTTGCAGGTGTCGCTAACCGCGCACTTTATCTTATTGTCTTCTATCAGTGTTTTCAGTCCTGCAAAGTCATTAGCGCCAAGCAGTGCTTCCATTTGCTGCAGCAGCGCGTCGCCTTTTTCTTTGTCCTGTGTTTCAGCATAGCCTTCTATCAGGTGGTCTACACGATAGCGTTTCTTGCTGTCTTTATTATCTATCATCGGGTCGCTGAAGTTGTCAACGTGTCCACTCGCTTTCCATACAGTTGGGTGCATAAATATAGCAGCATCAATACCTACTATATTGTCGTGCATCTGGGTCATACTGCGCCACCAGTAGTCGCGTATATTCCTTTTCAGCTCCGCGCCCAGTTGACCGTAGTCATATACGGCGCTCAGGCCATCATATATCTCGCTCGACTGGAAGACGAAGCCATACTCCTTACAATGTGCTATTATATTTTGCAGCTTATTCTCATTTGCCATAACGGGGCAAAAATAGGTGGATTAATTGAATGGTTAATTAGTTGAGGTATAATAATTATGTGTGACGCAACTAAAGGCAGGAATGTAGCATAAATGATTGCAAAATGAGAGCTTGCGAAACACTTCCCCTCTAGAGAGGGGCTAGGGGTGTGTTTGTATATGATACAGGTCTAAGTTATTATGACTGCCTTTGCACCTCCGCGTCTTTGCGGTTCAACAAACCATCAAAACCGCTCACCCATCCCCAATCCAAACAAAGCATAATCATACACCGCCGGGTCTTTAGAGTTCAGCATACGTAGCTGTTCCGTCAGTTGCATCGCATTGTTCCAGTTCGATTTTATATTATCCAGCAGTTCCAGTCGCTCCGCCACCCGTGCCACATGCACATCCAGCGGGCATACCAGCTGGTCTGGCTTTATCTTCTTCCATATACCGAAATCAACTCCTGCATTATCTTTGCGTACCATCCACCTCAGGTACATATTCAGTCGTTTACAGGCCGAATTTCGCTGCGGGGTAGCTATATGCTTCTTTGTGCGTTCAGGGTGCTCTATAGAAAAGAAGTAGTCATGAAAATGAACCAGGGCCTGCTCTACGGTATCTCCTTTATATATTTTATCCGGCACAAAAGCATCTTCCAGTGACCCATGGTTACTATAATGGTATTGCAGCAGCTCTATAAAATAGAGCAGGTCAGTAGCGTTGAATGTGCGGTGTGCAAAGTGTACAAAACCTTTCAGGTCGCTATCCTTATGGTTGAGTATAAAGTCGTGAGGTGCATTGTCCATCCACCCCATCAGCTTACGACAATTATTGATGATGGTCGTCCTGTTGCCCCATGCCAATACAGCTGCGAAAATCCCTGATATTTCTATGTCCTGTTTCTTGCTGAAAGCATGTGGTATGCAAATAGGATCCCGCTCAATAAACGATGGTTTATTGTACAGCGCTACTTTTTCATCCAGGAATTTTTTCAGGTGCTGCACATCGTTCATCACGCTAAAGTAAATAGAAACTTATTGGTTTTAACTTTTGTTGATCAAGTTAGGTCAGGAAGATATTCCATGGGACTTTGAGATTTTCACTTCTCACTTTTAAGTTAAAACTAAAAGACCTCTCCCAGGTTTACAAACAGCCCGCCAGAGCCATGCGACCCGAAGCCATAATCGATAGCTACATTAGTGCGGGAAAACTTATTCAGCTTTACCCTAAGCCCCGCACCATAGCCCGGCGCAACGGTTTCAAAGCTATTGGAAGCCTGCTCTGTAAATGATTGCGCATTGGCAAATACCACACCGCCCAGCAATCCGTTGTTGGTAATTCTAAAACGGTATTCGCCCTCCAGGTAAGCCATATTGCCGCCCCTGTAGCGCCCTTGTATATATCCCCTGCCGGTATTGCTATACGGATCTCCACCAGTATTGGGCAGCATCAGGTAGGGAGCCTTACCACTCACGGTAAGCCACTCATAACTCCAGAAAGCAAGTACATTATCAGAGTTGTTCGGGAATTTGATATACTTGCGCAGGTCTATCACCAGCGACCGCCATGTGGCTGTATTACCAAAGTTGGTAAGGTTAGGGCGGTATACCACATTTACAAAATTGCCCTTCTCCGGGTTGATGGGATTTTTACGGTTATCGTACAGGAAATTGAAAGTAAGTCCTGATGCAAACTCATTTTTGCTGATGCCATAGCTCTGAAGGTCGGTGACTTTACCCGCCGGTGGGTTCAGTTCTTCTATGCCATAAAAATAGTCCATGTTATACCCTATGCCCGCATACATATCTTCCGCCAGTTCTCTAAGTAGCGTTTGGTGCAGGCGTATGGCTGAGTAGTCTATCAGGTAGCCATCGTTTATAGAGTTATATCCGCCAAGTCCGTAAGTGTAAGAGGGAAATTTAAGATACCGCCAGTCAACAATTATGTTGTACTTATTGCTTTTGGTCCATATGCTGGTTTGCACAGGCACTATTATCTGGTTGCGGACAGTATAGGTAAAACTGGTCAATACAGTAGATGTATTGGCATCGGGACGGGTATAGAAGGCAGCATTAGCGACGAGCAGCCCGGCAAAACCTGTTTGTAAAGTATAGCCGGCTGCAGGCACTCCGGATATATGCACTTTGTTATATTGTTTTACCCCGGTATCATCTGCCCGTTTACCTTTCTTATTATGTATCAGGTCTGTTACGCCGTCTATCAGGTCAAATTCGTTATTGTATTTTGCAGTCCTGGCTTTGGCAATACTATCATTTACAGGCACGGCGTGGTCATCTACCTGCGCGCGCGTGCTTTGTGATGAAAATAGCCACAGTATTATTGCGGCTAACTGTATTGTGATTTTCAAATATGCCTGGTTTGTCTCCTTCTTCGTTAATATTACTATGCCATCATGCCCTTGTCATAACGATAGGACAAGTTAGACCGGGGCAAGCTGCAAAGGTTAAACTCTAAAACTTAAAAGAATCCTAATTCCTGCCCTCATCCAGCTAACAGCAGGCAATAAAAAAGCCGTCCCGAAGCTTCGGGACGGCTTTCAATAAATTGATGGAGTAATTATTTGCTGATGTAATCGTTCAGCTCAGTTTTGCTGGCGTCGTAAGTAAATACATTAGCCACCTTGAAATAGTTGCTCTGATCTGTGGTTTTTGAGTATGCATACTTTGCAAAATCCAGCTTAGAAGCTTCAAACGTGAACTGCCTGCACATATCTATTACCTGGTCTGTACTGATACAGTTTGATGCCAATACCGCTTTTGCAGTAGACAGTTTTGTTTCTTCAAACGTTGCTTTCTTCACGCTTTCCCTTGCATCTTTGAATGTGGAAAATGGCATTGGATAGTTGCAGCCGGAGTTGACGCGCTGTATCGTGTTCTGGTTATTGGTTGTTGATTGCGTTTGTGAGTAGCTGGTAGTAGTTGTTGTCTGCTGCACTGTAGCATTAGGGTCGTTGATATTGATGTTCATATTTACACCGCCCATGCCTGTACCAATAGTTACAGAGCCATTACCTGAATTGCCGTTGGTGGTAGTAGTGGTCACAGTTGTTTGCGTTACTGTACCCTGTGGTGGTGCAGGTTCGCCATAGTGTACTACATACATATCTGCGGGAGGCGCATAGTTAACAGGTACCGGTGTAGCACCGAAGTAACGGAGCTTTGGCGCGCCATCCTTACCTTTCTTTATTTTATAAGTAACATCGGCAAACTGGCCGGTAGCAGGGTCTTTTACAGGTATGTTTTTAGATATAGCTTCTTTGCCCTGGTCTGCAAACAATATTTTAGCACTGTAAAATTCGTTTGGCAGGCCATCTATATGCACATTGGTTTGCGGGTTTGTATTTTGTTTTACACCATTCAGCACCAGGAAGAAAGGATCGCCGTCTTCAGAGAATACGGTGATACAGCCCTGGGCATAAGAGAATAGGGGAGCAAGCGTAATAAAAAGCAGTAAAGCAAGTTTTGATCTCATAAGATTTGTTTGTCTTGCGAAAATAGTACTAATTTTTTGGTTATAGTTATTGAGGGATCTGTTAAAAGCAAAAATGCCGGCGATGAGCCGGCATTTTTCAATATGTATTAATTGTTGATTAGTTGTAGTTAACAGTTACCGGAACTGCAGTAGAGTTAGTGTAAACACCAGCAGCCTGTGCAGCTGATACGCTGTGTGTAGCACCTACTTTCAAAGTCTGTGCACCTAAAGAGCTAAGGGTACCTGTATTAGCCGGTGAGCTTACGAAAGAA
>JAOQAP010000256.1 GCA_025963465.1 Flavipsychrobacter sp. | reverse complement strand
ACTTACCATCCTTTATCTCCTTTATAGACAAGAGCAATGGTTCTGCCTTATCAAACTGGCGGTTATTGAAATAACAATACGCAAGTTCAAATTTGGCATCCGCTATTTCTGTGTTGTTCAGGTTGCTGATACCGGTCTCTTCGTATAGCGGTATTGCAGCTACCAGGTTCTCTTTATGGAAATAATATTGGGCAAGTGTAAAACCAATGCGCTGGTCATAGGCCACATCATCTATATCTTTTATAGCATTTTGCGCCACCTCAGCACACCCGGGCAGGTCTGCTTTCAGGCCCGACAGGGCCATGTAGTATTTTGCTTTATTAATGTCTGCCTTTCTTTTGCCGGTCACCTGCTCTGCAGCCGTCATGTCCAGGTATTCCCTGGCAGACTGTGCCGCTAATGAGTAATGTGCCTGCTGATACTGCTCTTCCATCAGTATCAGTGGCCTGTTTTGTGAAAGATCAGGAACTAATACCTGGGCGACACCCTTGCCTGCCGACAACATCATAAATGTCGTCAAGGCTACCCGAAAGGTGTGCCATTGTTTTTTTTGTAGTATCATCAAATGCAATTACATTAAAAGTTCCAGGTAATATTTATACTCGGGAACAAAGGTAGTTGGTAAACCTTTACATTAGTGATACGATTTACGTAAAATATATTTTCGCGGTTGTATGCGTTCGTAACCGCTGCTGTTGCGTCCAGGCTTGTCTTATTCTTCAGACTGAACCTTTTACGAACAGAAATGTCAAGACGGTGATAGTATGACAAACGGCCACCATTTATTTTATCCGCATAGATCACGTTCAGTCCGCCATTTTGCGTGGTTACCGGCGACTGCAGCGTACCCAGGTTCACGTTCTCATAAAATCCCTGAGTCTGTGTGAACGGGAACGGAGCGCGCAGGTTAAACCTTGCAGACAGTTCCCAATCTTTCTTTTTACCAGCTGTATAGGACGCTACCGCATTTATATTAAAGCGGGTATCGAACGGCGTAGGATATGTTTGTTTCTTTCCTTTAGAGTCAATACTTGTATAGTTTACACTCTGGTAACCTACAGCGCCCCACAGGTAAACCCTTTCATGGTTGTATTTACCGGAAAGGTCAAGACCCTTTGCAAGGCCTGTTGCCGCAACAAAATCTGGATCACTGCTCACCGTCTTATTCCTGTTCAGTTCATCCACCTGTCCGAAATACTTGATCCATGGCTCTACGTTAAACTCCACATTCTGTACATCTACTTCTACTCCAGCCACTGCATGGTAGGCCGTCTGCAGATTTGACTTTACCGCCTGTCCATCAGGGTTTTTGATCTGCTGGTCAGGGCTAAGCAGGAAGCCGGAGAATAGGTTTACGATATCCTGGTCTGACTTTGTGCTGATAATGTTCTGTGAATAGATACCTGCGGCTGCTTTTAAACGTACGCTGTTTGATAAATTATATTTCAGGCCTACCCTTGGTTCAGGAGATATTTTCTGAAGTTCAGAATAATACTGGAAGCGAATACTTGGTTCGAAGATCACCTTGCTGCTGAAATTCTGCCTGTACAGGAAATACAATCCGGCAAGTGTGCTCTGGCGGTCTTCTGTTGTAGCAAGGCCCGGGGTCAGGTAATAGCTAAGAGCCGTATGAAAGCCACTAACCTCTATACCATATTTCAACTGGCTGTAATTAGGCAGGAAGTACGTAAAGTTGATCGCCGCTTCAAAGCCGGATATACTACTGGTACGTGGCGCTGTATCTATCGGGGAGTTCAACTGGTTAAGGCTTATGTCGTAATTGGAATATGCGAACTTACCTTCGATCAGTGAAGAGCTTCCTGCAGGTGATAATATAACATTAGCACCTACACCTGTTGCTTTCCAGTGATAATCAGCGATGCTGGCATGCGTAGAATCATCCAGCAAATTGGCATTATCATCAAAATTGAAACCGAATACATTCAGTTTACTACCATTATCACCGCTAAAGGTCAACTTACCATATACATCTGTAAACCTGTAAGGAAGGCCGTTCTTAAATGCATCACCAAATCCGCTGTAAATTGATTTAGACGTCTGGTCCAGATAGCTGGTTTTCCCTGTTACAAGATAAGTGATGCTCGATCCGTTATCTACCTTAGGCCTCACTATCGGGCCTTCCAATACCAAACGGCTCATAATAGGCGATACTGAAACAATACCTGCCAGGTTATTCTTGTTACCATCTTTTGTATGTACATCTACCACAGCAGAAGTACGGTTGCCGTATTGTGCGCTGAATCCTGCTGTATAAACGTCTACGTTACGTATCGCATCAGTTTCAAAAACAGAGAAAAGACCTATAGAGTGGAACGGGCTATAGATAGTGATACCATCGAGATAGATACCTGTTTGTGCCGGTGAACCACCACGTATATATAATTGTCCGCCCTGGTCGCCTGTAAATACCACACCCGGTATTACCTGCAGGTACTGTGCTATATCCGGCTCACCACCGGCGCTTGGCAGCATTTTCAGCTCACGTGGTGTTACGGTAGTGACACCTGTATTGATACGGGTGATCCTTTCTGTTTTCCTGGCACTGATCTCCACGCCTTTCAACTGCACGTCGGTTGCCTGTAAGAGTATTTTTTTGGTAACCATTGCATCAGGCAAAAGGTTAATAGTAATAATGCTTGAATCATATCCCACACCCGTGGTCAATAAGGTGTAAGAGCCTGATGGCAGGGATATGGAGAAGTAACCGTTCACATCCGTCTGCACACCGGTTTTTGCGTTCAGCACCTGTACGTTGGTATAGATAACAGGCTCTCCCGTTTTCTTATCATATACAAATCCTTTGATCGTACCATTCGAATTCTGAGCCAGTGCAGCACAGCAAAATAGTAATAGGAAAGCAGCCGTTAGGGTAATGCTTTTGCGCATACGAATTTATTTAAAATTGAGCTTGTAAATAATAAGAGCCGGAGCCCGGTTTAAAAGTAGGCAAATATAGGTATATCAAGCTTGCAGCCAAACCTTATAATTTTGTGAAAATTTCTGCATTTGCACCTTTTTTACACCATTCCGACACAGTTCAATACATAGACGTAGGCTTTATTGGAAATCTTGGGTACGCATTATATTTAAAAATTCATAACTGCAATAATATTGCTGTCGACTAATGATGCGCGCTTATAAATCCGTACATTTATACAATATAAAATTACCCTATGAAGCAATTGCTGCTATTACTCGCTATGGCCCTGTTCATTACTTCTGTTTCTGCTCAAAAGCCGGAGCATTATTCCCGTGCCAAAATATACCTGGATGCTAATGCACATACTATTAATGATCTCTCTGCACAAGGCATAGCAGTAGATCATGGAGAATACAAAAAGAATACATTCTTCATTTCCGACTTTTCAGAAACTGAACTATCCAGGGTTAAGAAAGCCGGATTTAAAGTAGATGTCATAATAGCCGATGTAGTAAAGCACTACCAGGAACAGAATAAAAAAAAAGCCGAAAAAAGCACGGCCGTAAGCTGTGATTTCACACCCGATGTAGATGTACCGGCCCATTTTCATCTAGGCAGTTATTCCGGCGGTTACTTCTCCTATACAGAATTGATGGACATACTGGACTCTATGCAGCTGCTATACCCTGGCATTATCAGCGTCCGCCAGCCTATTGGTTCATTTCTTAGCATAGAGGGCAGGCCAATCTACTGGATCAGGATATCAAACAACCCCGGTGTAGACCAGCCAACAAAACCACAGATGCTTTATACAGCCCTGCATCATGCACGCGAGCCGGGCAGCATTTCTGCCACAGTTTTCTACCTGTGGTACCTGCTGGAACATTATGCGACAGACAACCACATCAAAGAAATAATAGACAATACTGAGCTATACTTTGTACCATGTGTCAATCCTGATGGGTACTTATATAATATAACCACGTACCCTGGCGGCGGCGGACTATGGCGCAAGAACAGGCGCAACAATCTCGATGGCCAATATGGTGTTGATCTTAACCGCAACTATGGTTACTTCTGGGGTTATGATAATATTGGTTCCTCTTTTATGACGTCCAGTGATGTGTATCGCGGTACCGCAGGCTTTTCAGAACCTGAAACACAGGCTATAAAATGGTTCGCAGAAAATCACAATTTCAAAATAAACCTTAACTACCACTCTTACCATAACGATATCCTTTATCCGTGGGGCTACATTCCGGACTTCCAGACAGTGGATTCTGATGTCTATTCCAACGTTAACCAGTTCCTGACAAAAGAAAACCATTACCGCTATGGCACTTGCAACCAGGTACTGAATTACATAGCTAATGGCGGCTCAGATGACTGGATGTATGGCGATACGGCCTTCAAGCATAAAGTATATGCAATGACCCCCGAGATAGGATCGAACACGGACGGTTTTTATCCGCCAACGGCACACATAATACCTGACTGCAAGAACAACCTGCCTGCAAATATCAAAGCAGCCTCGCTCCTGCTTCCGTTTGCCAGTATAGAACATACCGATAAAAAAATATTGACCGCATCATCCGGCTATCTGCACTTTAAAGTACAGCGTCTCGGATTTCCGGAGGGCGCTACATATAAAGCAGTAGCTATTCCACTCGATAGCTGGACGGGGATAGCCGGTTCGGCAAAGACGTATACAGGACTCACGCCTATGCAGCAGATTGAAGATTCCTTCAGTTACTTCATGTTACCATCTACGCCAAACGGGCAATTAGTCAGTTACCTGTTAATGCTCAACAACGGCATCTACGATATTTATGATACCGTTCGATTCTACTACGGCAAGGAATATAATATTACAACACCATCTACTAATACACTCACAGATTGGAACAACAGCGGATGGGGATTATCAACAGGAACGTACCTGACACCACCTGCGGCTATACAAAGCAGCGCAACAGGCGCAGATAATTACCCGGATAATTCAACGATCAGCATCTCCACCATAAAGCCTGCTGATCTCACTTTATCCACCCATGCATACCTGAATTTTTATGCAAAATGGGCTGTAGAAACAAATTATGATGAGGTAACCGTGAGTGCAGCTCCCGCTGGCACCGGCATCTGGCAGCCATTGTGCGGCAGGTATACAAGGCCAAGTGCCTCCACATTCAAGACCATGTATGATGGTCAGCAATCTCCATGGGTACAGGAAGAAATAGATCTTGGCGATTACCTCGGCAAGAAGATAGACATCCAGTTTGAGCTTAATAGTGATAACGCAGGAAATTATGCCGGCTTTTATTTCGATGACGTTTCCATTACCTCGGTTCAGGACACCGCTGGTGTACTAAATGCGTCTGCTATTAACCATGGTAGCCCGTACATGAGCATTTACCCAAATCCTGTACATGAGACGCTAACCATCGCTATACCCGGCCAGTCAATAAACCATCCAGACAATGTTGTTCTATACGACTTCGCAGGAAGGACTGTAATGAGTATACCTATAGACAAACCTGTTGTATCCGTTGATGTAAGCAAACTAGCTGCCGGCATCTATTATGTCAAGGCTGCCGGCAACAACACAGTATTCCCAGTACAGAAAGTAGTGATAGAACGATAAAATACAACATCTGCCCACGGTGATTATGAATAATTGCGTGACTTTATTTATTTTGTGATAACATGAAAATATTTACCGCCGCGCAGATACGCGCATGCGATGCATATACGATACAGGCTTCTTCTATCCGTTCAGAAGAATTAATGGAGCGGGCTGCGGGCAGGTGTGTTAACTGGATAAAGGATCATTTCCCAAAGGAATCGTTATTTGTCGTACTGTGCGGCACCGGCAACAATGGTGGTGATGGCCTGGCCATTACGCGTCAACTGCACCAGCGCGGCTATGGAGTAAAGGCATTTCTGTTACAAGTGAGCAGGGAAATATCTGCAGACTGCCGCTCTAATTTATTGCGTCTACAAAACATCGGCAAAGACATGGTAAGCAATGTTGCTCCTGATACGTTCATTACAGATATACCCCATAATATCATCATTATAGATGCCATCTTAGGTATAGGCCTCAATCGCCCTACACAGGGCTGGGTAGCCAAGTTTATCACGCATATCAACCACCTGCCTAACAAAAAGATAGCCATAGATATTCCCAGCGGTTTGCCCGCTGATCTGCTACCCGATTCCGATGCCGCCATATTAAAAGTACAGGACACACTTAGTTTCCAGTTATATAAAAGAAGCTTTCTGCACCCTGAAGCGGCTGCATTCGCAGGCAGAATACATCTGTTGGATATTGGGCTGGACACAACATTTATCAATGCCACGCACTCCCAGTACAAAACAATAGAAGAAACTGACATTACCGATATATACCGCCCTCGCGATCCATTCGGTCACAAGGGCACGTTTGGCAGTGCATTGGTAATTGGCGGTAGCCATGGTAAAATGGGCGCAGTAACGCTTGCCGCTAAAGCCGCACTGCGTTCCGGTGCTGGACTGGTCACAGCATTGGTACCTGGCTTTGGGTACAATATATTGCAGACCACAGTACCGGAAGCGATGTGCAGTACCGGGGGCGAGCAGGCAATAGAAAAAATAGAAGGTTGGGAAAATATCACTGCTGTTGGTGTTGGCCCCGGCATGGGTACAGATCCGGCAACCGTAAAAGCATTTACGCGATTTATTGATAGTTGCAGCAAGCCAGTGGTCATTGATGCAGATGCACTCAACATTGTAGCAAAACACCCCGACCTGCTCGCAAAACTGCCGAAAGGATCTGTCCTCACCCCCCACCCCAAAGAATTTGCCCGGCTGTTTGGTGAGAATACGAACAGCATGATACAGATAGATCATGCCCGCATACAGGCCATGCGCTACAATATCAATATTGTTTTAAAAGGACATCATACCGCTGTTATTACCACAGAGGGCGAGTGTTGGTATAATATGACCGGCAATGCAGGAATGGCCACCGGTGGCGCCGGCGATGTGCTGACGGGTATCATTACAGGGCTGCTCGCGCAAAAGTATGCACCGCATGAAGCTGCTATATTAGGTGTTTACCTGCATGGCCTTGCAGGAGATATTGCGGCAAGAGAACTATCACAGGAAGCCATGATAGCCGACGATATTATTACATACCTTGGCGCTGCTTTCCTGTCGTTTACATAACAACTATAACATATACTAATTGCTGGAGATACTGTTCGTCCGCCATGTTTTCAGTGCTTCGCATTCCTGGTATTCCGGAGCTATCTTCAGGTAAAATGAAGGAAGTTTTAATTCTACCCAGCGCTGCATCTTTTTATATTTCTTCTCTGCCATGGTCAGTTCCTGTATCTTGCTGTAGTCATCCTGCAGGTTTGCCTTGTGTGGAAGTGTCCTGTTCCTCAGGTACACAATGCGGCAGGAACGTTCACGCTGGTCTGTAACAAACATATGAGGCGCTGAATAACCACCCTGTTTCATACTGTCAAGCAACAGCAACATACCACCGTCCAGTTTCGTCATATCAAGCAGCGTATTACCTGTATTTGGGTCCGCTATCATACCGCCTGTACGTTTTGCCGCTTCGTCTGTAGAGAACTTACCAACAGCTTCAGGGAATGACATTTTGCCATTCACCAGCAGGTCATGTACACTGTCCAGTGTCTTCAGCGCTTTCTGAAAATCAGCAGATGTTACTTCCGGTTTTATCAGTATGTGCCTGATGTCTATTTCCTCTCCCCTGCGCTGCACCATTTGTATAATGTGGTAGCCGAATTTTGTTTTGATGATCGGTGATATCTCTCCGTTCTGCAGCTTAAATGCAGCAGTCACAAATTCTGTTGCAAAGCCACCATTGCGGGTTACACCGTCGTAACGCCCACCATTGTCCCTGCTTCCCGGGTCCTGGCTATATATCCCGGCACTGGCTTCAAATGTTTTTGTACCACTTATTATTTCCTTACGTATCTCTTCCAGTTTAGCATGTGCATAGTCATCCATTTCTATGCTCACCGGCGGGTCTATTACTATCTGTCCTACCTCTACTGTAGCCGGGAAGAACGGAAGACTGTCCTGGGGTATCTTCTTATAAAAAGCATTTACTTCAGCAGGAGTTGTTTTAATATTCTCCATTATTGTGCCCTGCATTTTTTCTGCTACCATCTGCTCCTTTATAGCTTCCCTATACTCTTCCTTCATCTGGTAGATGGTCTTACCCGTTGTCTGCTCCAGCTTTTCTTTCGATCCGAATTGCGATATAAAATAGCGCAACCTGTTCTCTATCTGGGCGTCCACATCTTCGTCACCTATCATTACGCTGTCACGCTCTGCCTGTTCTACCAGCATTTTACGCAATATCATTTGCTGCAGTATCAGGCACTTATCACCATCTGTAAAAGCAGGATTCTGTTGGCGTGCTTGTATAGCTTCCGCTTCCAGATCCGATTTAAGAATGATACGATTCCTGCCTACTACAACTATTATCTTATCTGCGCTCTCCTGTGCAAAAACAGAACAACAGCTTAATAACAAGACTACTAATAAACTTACCTTACGAAATGACAACAAATTAATGCTTTTAAGAAAACTCATGATTGTAAATGAGAATATGAAAATGTGTAAGTGACAAAAATAGTTTATTTGCTGTCTTTATTTGAATGTCAACAACATTTTAACACAATCTCTCGAATAATTCTTTATTTTAATTAAATTCGCAGTCATGCGGATCACTATACTATTCTTCTTTGTTATTTTTTCTATTACTGCACAATCTCAGATCATTACAACCATTGCAGGAGGCGCTACTTATGGGTATTCAGGTGATGGCGGCCCGGCTACAGCGGCAGAACTGAATAACCCGATAGATGTTAAAATAGATGCTTCAGGAAACAAGTATATATGTGAATATCAAAACCATTGTATTCGCAAAGTAACCCCTTCGGGCACTATAAGTACAATAGCAGGTACGGGAACATCAGGCTCCGGCGGAGATGGGGGCCCGGCAATGGCTGCCCTCCTGAATTTTCCTAATGGATTAGCCATTGACCGTTTTGGCAATATCTACATTGCCGATCAGTTCAACTTCAGTGTCCGCAAAATAAACACTTCCGGTATCATCAGCACTGTTGCTGGCAATAGCTATTATGGTTACTCCGGCGACGGTGGCGCTGCTACAGATGCTTCTATCACAAATGTAAATATGGTAGCTGTTGATACTGCCGGAAATCTATACATGACCTTCCCGAATTGTGTTCGTAAGGTCGATAAGTTGGGTATCATCACAACCATAGTTGGCGATGGTGCTTCTCCTACGCCCAGAGGTGATGGAGGCCCTGCTACAGATGCACATGTGGGAAGCACAGTAGGTATCACTGTAGACCTGGCAGGTAATATATACTTCACCGACGATGCTACAGTAAGAAAAATTGACCCGTCCGGTATCATCACCACTATTGCCGGTACAGGCACATTTGCTCATGGCGGTGATGGTGGCCCGGCAACTGCGGCAGATATCAACTTCGCGTTCGGTGTTGCGCTTGACGGTGCAGGTAATATATATGTATCAGAATCAGATGGCAACACCATCAGAAAGATCGGCCCATCAGGTATAATCTCCACTTATGCAGGTGATGGTGTTTTTGCCTACCTGGGCGATGGTGGGCCGGCAACTGCAGCGAGCTTACTTGGCGCACTGGGTATGACAGTGGACAATGCAGGAGCACTATACTTTGCAACAGGTTCACAAGTGAGAAAAATAAACGCTAACGCAGCCCCTTACTTCATTTCCGGCAGCAGCGAGACAGTTACGGTATGTGAAAATGCAACCCTGCCGCTGGATGCTATGTTATCTGCTTCCGATGCTGATGCGGGACAACCTGAAACATGGTCTATGATCACAAAGCCCGGTCATGGTGCTTTAATAAGCCCATACATTACCACATCTACCGGCGGCACACTTACTCCCTCAGGATTATCCTACATCCCGGATGCAGGATATTCAGGACCGGATTCTTTTAAAATATTTGTGAACGACGAGTGGAATTTGTCTGATTCGATGATGATATATATCACAGTAAATCCTTTGCCTGATGCAGGTACTATAACCGGTATAGATAGTGTATGTGCCTATGGTGGACATCTGACATTAGGCAATGCTAATGCGGGTGGTACCTGGTCATCCGGCAATGCTAATGCTACAGTATCCGGCAGCGAAATTACCGGTGTCACACCAGGGGTAGATACGATATATTATACGGTCAGCAATTCCTGCGGCACTGTAGTTGCATCATTCCCGGTAAATGTTGTCATTTGCGAAATGGCGGTGAACGACCCTCGATCAACACAACAAATCATCGTTTATCCGAATCCTGCAAATAATGTATTGCACGTAAATAGCTCCGTTAATTCTGTATACCGGATCACTAATATTATGGGAGCAGTTGTATGCGAAGGCGTGCTGAATAATGGAGTTAATAGTATCACTGTAAGTACATTAAAAAATGGCTTTTATTTTTTACAGACCGACACCGCCAATAACGGTAAAATAACAACCCGATTCCTGAAAGAATAACAGGCAGAAGATATATCCAATTTACTTTTTTCGGTCAAACCCTGCCACGTTCCTGCTATTGTAAGACAATGCACTAACAGGCTGTAACGGTTTACCGGCCTGCCATTTCAGGTATCGGCCCATATCACCTTCATGAAATTTATTCCATGTTTCGTATTCAGTATAGCTTTCTGCTTTGCCGAATATCCATTCATTGCTCATATCAAAATGCCCGCTGCTCACCAGTTCATTCTGGTAGGCAAATAATGAGAAAGGATATTGCTTTCCATATGCAGCAAACCAGTCCATCAGGAAACGGGTTCGCACCATCGTCAGGTTCTCTGTTGTTATGCCATCACTTACCACGGGAGTCAGCTGCGTATACACCTGCATTACAGCATCTTCAAATGAGTAAACAGCCTGCACTTTGGCACGCATTTCGGGCAATAGCTCTGTGCTGCCTATATTACTAAAGAAGGTTTTATACCCCACATACAATTGCTGCTTTAGTGTATCATCGTTTATAGTATCATGGGACATATACAGGTATTGCTCTCCGTACAGCAAACCCCACAATTGCTTACCCGACGCGAGGTATACCTGCGCTGCTTTATAATAATTATCCGGGTAGCCGGGCGCTTTTTCTATTCCATCCACCCATGCATTTACCGCCAGTATACTTTTTTGTTCAGCTTCATATTCATTCCCCAGTTCATTGTAAAGCAATCCTGATCCGGGAAAACGGGACAGTCCTTTTTGCAAAGTATTTTTTGCTGTTTTCTTATCTTGCTGTTGCTCTTGACTCGCCGCCAGCAGTTGGTAGCTCAGTGGCGTAGCATCCTTTTTTTCGGTTGCCGTCTTCAGTATTTGTTCCGCTTCTTTATAGTTGCCTTCCAGGTATAGCGCATTGCTCAGGCTTGTATACAGGGCTGTATTATCAGGCCATAGTTTTATTGCCTGCCTGTAAGTGATAATGGCATCCTTCAGGTCACCCCTATCCATATATTCTTTTGCATGCTGCAACATTTGTGCTGCTTCAGGCGATTGATTATTACTCTGCGCCACAGCGCTACCTATTGGCCAACAGGCAAAGAATACTAACAAAATGCCGATCAAAACTTCCTTCCTGTACATCGTTGCGAAAATACATAATTGAATGAAGTCCGATTGGCATAATATTATTGCACCCTTTTGTAGCAATTCTGTATTTTACACGCTATAGCAACATATGAACAGCATTAAAAATATCGGCATTCTTACTTCCGGTGGCGACAGCCCCGGTATGAATGCAGCCGTAAGGGCAGTTGTACGCACAGGTATCCATTACGGTATGGATGTATATGGCATAAGACACGGCTACCAGGGTATGATCGATGGCGATATCTTCAAAATGCAGACCACTGATGTGTCCAATATCATACAACGGGGAGGAACTATACTGAAAACCGCCCGCAGTAAAGAATTTATGACACCCGATGGCATGCAAAAAGCCTACGACCAGCTCAAGAAACACAGTATTGATGCATTAGTGCTTATAGGCGGCGATGGTACGTTCAGGGGGGCAGTAGCTTTTTTTGAGCAGTATACCATTCCAGCCGTCGGCATCCCCGGCACTATCGACAAAGACCTTGCAGGTACCGATTTCACCATAGGTTTTGACACGGCGGTAAACACTGCGGTAGAGGCAATAGACAAAATAAGGGATACTGCCGATGCTCATGACCGTCTTTTTGTGATAGAGGTAATGGGGCGCGACGCAGGCTACATAGCGCTCAATAGCGGTATTTCCTGCGGGGCGGAAGACATTTTGATACCCGAACAGGTGACAGATATAGATGAAGTGCTCAACCGTATAGATATTGATGAACGGAGAAAAAAGTCCGTCCATATTATAGTTGTAGCCGAAGGTGATGACTATGGTGGGGCTGCACAAGTGCAGGACCGTATTAAAAATCGTTTTCCTGACCTGGACGTACGCTCCTGTGTCTTGGGCCATATACAGCGGGGGGGAGCCCCTTCTTATGCCGACCGTGTTCTGGCCAGCAGGTTAGGATATGCAGCAATTAATGCGATCAGGTCAGGAAACACCCAGGTAATGGCCGGGATCATTAATGGAGCAATATCCTTTACTCCATTCAAAAACGTTATAAAAGGTAATGCTCCAATCGATCCGGATATGCTGGATATGATCACCGTTTTATCTTCTTAACAATTGATTTTCTTATTTTTGAAAAAACCATTGATTTGTTATCGATTTACAATCGTAATGTTAATGATTTCGACCTGTTTCATAAAAAAAATAATTAATGAATTTTCACAAGTCACAAAATACTATTAAATTAAATTATTAGATGTATATTAAGCCTGCAAAGCGTTATGAAAGATTTCAATAGCCCATTTTATGAAAAAATGACTATGATTTTTATTTTAAATTCCTGAAATATTTTTTGCAATTTCGAGAACTTAATTATCTTTACGGAAATTAGCGAATGTTAAAGTATTGTCATTCAGCTTATTTTGATCTTTATATAGGAGATTTCCTATTAGTTAAGTTAGTGTAAAGGTGCAGAATGGGGCAGTTAAGTGAACTTTCTATAGCTCATTGCTATAGCTATGTTCTTGCAGGTTTTTTTTAGCGTTTTAGTTAGTCATATAGTTTGGAGATAAGTATTAATTGTATTTTTTGAATTTAAAAAAGTTAAACATGCCCATTAATAAAACTTTGATAGCGTGCTTTTTGTTTCTTACCACCTTTTTATCATCCGTTTTATGTAGCGCCCAACACAAAGTAAAAGCACGCATGCGCCCTCGTGCACCGCATGCTGTTATTGCATACAGGCATTCCACACTAAATGCCCCTCCGGGTATGGTTTATATCAAAGGTGGGTCTACCACTATCAGGTATAATCAATCTGTAACAGACACTAACAGCAACAAAAAAGCGAGCCTTACATCTTTCTTTATAGATAAAACAGAAGTTACCAACGAACAATACAGGCAGTTCACTGAATGGGTAATTGACTCTATAGCTGTAGTAAAATACCTTAAAGACGACAAATATTTTATAGAGCAGAAGAAAGGAAAGAAAGGCGATAAAGGTAAAACTGAAAACCAGAACACATCATCTGCTGCCTTAAATGACACTACTAAGCGCGTTATAGATACTACAAACAGGCTGGTAGGATTAACTCCCGGTGATACTTCTATTAAACTTATACCATCGGCTCCAGATACAGCTATAACAAACAAACGTATCAACTGGGCTAAAGTAAACCACAATAAGATATTCAACACAAAGGATGAGGAGATCAAAAATAAGATAGCTCCTATGCTTGATGAAGGTGGCAAGATCAGTAAAGAAATGTACCAGTTTTCGTACACTTATATCAGGCCTATCAACAACAAGAACTCTAACAAGGCTGAATACAGGACTGTAGCGGTTAATATCTATCCTAACGAAGCTGTATGGGCACAGGATATGGTAAACTCACAAACTGAAATGTATGTTGAGAACTACTTCAAATCTGAACCATTTGCTGACTATCCTGTTGTAGGTATAGATTGGCAGCAGGCTAATGCATATGCAGCATGGCGTAGTAAAGTAGCTGGTAGCTATTACAAACTGCCTAACTACATGAAGTATTACCACCTTACATTCACACTTCCTTCAGAAGCACAGTGGGTTTATGCAGCACAGGGCTATCTTGATATGATATCTACTCCGGATTCAGTAACAGACAGCATCAATAAACTCGTTACTTCCGATACTACACAGACTCCGCACGATAGCTTGTCAATGGCAAAGATCATGCAGCAGGCTGCAACAGATAGTGCTACTAATGCTTCCAAGGAAAAGAGAGCTGAATATGCTCACAAACTGAAAAGGGCAAGACATGGCAACTATTATATCGCTGACTACTTCAGGGGCAACGATAAGTATGGTGGCAAATACAGCGACGAATTAGGCACTAAAGATTATGGTGGTCCGTATGTAGGTAGCACCCCGATACACAGGGATATCAATGGTATGCTTGAAAACTTCAAACAGGACGAAGGTGATTATTGGGAAGATGGCGCTGCTTTGACAATACCTGTATTATCATTCGCTCCTAATGAATTTGGTTTGTATAACATGGAAGGCAACGTTGCAGAATGGTGCCAGGATGCATATAGCCCTTCTACTTTTGCTTTCGTGTCAGATCTTAACCCGGTATTGAACTACGATGCAGATTCTACAGACTCTGACGCTATGAGGCGTAAAGTAGTACGTGGCGGTTCATTCATGAGCAATGCAAATTCACTTACTCCTTATTACCGTGACCTTGAATTACAGAATGTTTCACATTGCTTTATTGGCTTCAGGTGTGTAATGCAGGCTCCGGAAATATTATACAAGAACGTGTCTACACGTCGTAAAACCTTTAAAGGAAGCCAGGCAAAAGGTAAGTTAAGTGCGTATGGACTATAGTAGCCGTTTATTTACGGAAAAGAGTTATTTAATTTAAAAATTTATTGACCCATATATTCCAAACAACCTAAAAAGTTAACACTCACAAACTCAACTAAATTGTAAATCTATGAGCAGTAATCCACAAGCAAAAAAGAAAATTGGTCTTAACACTGTCATCTCCTGGGGAGCAAGTGTGGTTATCATTGGTCTGATGTTCAAGATACTTCACTGGAAAGGTGGAGAATTATTCATCGCTGTAGGTCTTCTTACTGAAGCATTCCTTTTCTTTATACTTGGTCTTGCTTCAATGACTGCCCCTGAGGAACATAAAGCTGCTCATGGTGGCGATAACGGATTAAATGACCTTTTGGCTACTGCTATTACACCTAAAGTTATTGAGCGTTTAAGTGCTGGTTTCCAGCAGTTCAACAAAACTGTTGAATCAGTTAACCAGGTTGCAGGTTCTTTTGCAGTTACAGAAAAACTGATAAAAGAAATGGAAGCTACTACTAATGATGTAAAGAAATTCCGTGATAATATGGCTGCTGTTACTACTGGTTTCGATCAGTTCAACAAAGGTCTGTCTTCTATCGGCCAGATGGCTACAGCATCTCAGGGTATGATGAAAGATTTCGAAGTTGCCGGTCAGGGTATGAGGTCTTTCTCTAAGAACATTACTGATATGAACGCAAGTTTTGATCAGTTTACTAAAACATTGGCTGCGATCAACCAGATGACCGCATCATCTGCTACAATGCTTAAAGAATTTGAAGCTGCTACAGTTGGAATGAAGGCTTACAACAAGAACATGACAGACCTTACTAAGGTTTACCAGGCTCAGTTGGACGCTTTCAGAAAAAACTAATTTTTTTATAAACGAAATCTCTCTTCATCTGGTATTTAATACTTAGACAGAGGGTATTCACTAAAAAAACTAAAAATATAAAAACGCATGGCAGCTTTAAATGAAACCCCACGGCAAAAGATGATGGGAATACTGTACCTGGTGCTGCTCGGACTTGCAGCTACTACGGTTACAGACCATGTTCTTGATGCCTTTAAAAACTTAACTGTAAGCCTGGAAACTTCTACCAAGAATGTACAGACTACAGTAAGCAATACCTTTTCGTCTTTCGAAGCAACAAAACTGAAAAACGATCCTGTAAGAGCAAAACCTGTATATGATAGGGCTAGTCTTGTTAAACAAGCAGCAGCTGATCTTGATAAATACATTAATGAGACCAAGGAACTTTTTATTAAAGAAGGTGGTGGTATTGAAGAAAGTACAGGCGATGTGAAAGCTCGTGCTGATGTTGATATCTCTCCACGTATCATGATCGAGAAAAAACGTGCACAGGAATTAAAGAGCAAAATTGAAGATACCCGTAATAAGATACTTGCTGCACTGGATGCAAAAGAGCGTGAAGGCCTTAAATTAGCATTAAATGCACAGGAT
>JAOQAP010000201.1 GCA_025963465.1 Flavipsychrobacter sp. | reverse complement strand
ACAACCCTCACCTATAAGGCGCGCACTGTGCAGGAAGTTGAATATCATAACGGGCTTGAATACATTCAGTTCAAAATGCCCCATAGAGCCACCAATACTGATCGCGACATCATTACCCATTACCTGCGCAGCTATCATGGTCAGCGCTTCACACTGTGTAGGATTTACTTTACCCGGCATAATTGATGAGCCCGGTTCATTGTCAGGTATGTGCAACTCACCTATACCAGAACGTGGGCCTGAGCTAAGCATACGTATATCATTTGCTATTTTCATCAGGCTCACCGCTACTGTTTTCAGCGCACCATGTGCTTCTACTATCGCATCATGAGCTGCCAGGCTTTCAAATTTATTCTCAGCAGTAATGAAAGGCAAGCCTGTAAGTGAAGCTATATTCTCTGCAACTTTCACGGCATAACCTTTAGGAGTATTGATACCCGTACCTACAGCAGTACCACCCAGCGCCAGCTCGCTAAGATGAGCAAGTGTATTGTTGATAGCACGCAGACCGTGATCCAGCTGCGATACATAGCCGCTAAGCTCCTGGCCAAGTGTCAATGGCGTAGCATCCATAAAATGGGTACGACCTATCTTCACCACATGCATATATTCTTTCGACTTTGCAGCAAGTGTATCACGCAGCTTCTTAATACCCGGTATAGTTACATCTACCAGCATCTTGTATGCTGCAATATGCATAGCAGTAGGGAACGTATCGTTAGATGACTGTGATTTATTTACATCATCATTCGGGTGTATGAACTTATCTTTATCAGTAAGCTGGCCGCCGTTCAGTACATGTGCACGGTAGGCAACGACTTCATTTACGTTCATGTTAGACTGTGTACCGGAGCCTGTCTGCCATACAACAAGCGGAAACTCGTTATTCAGCTTACCTTCCAGTATCTCATCACACACCTTACCAATAGCATCAGATTTTTCCTGTGGCAAAACACCAAGCTGGCAATTGGTCATCGCGGCTGCCTTTTTCAGGTAAGCAAACGCACGGATGATCTCTATGGGCATCTTGTTGATATCCTGTGCGATCTTGAAGTTCTCAATAGAGCGCTGGGTCTGCGCTCCATAATATGCAGCTACAGGCACCTTTACTTCGCCCATAGTATCCTTTTCTATACGAAAATCCATAATAAATATGTAGTTTTAATTTAGGACGCAAAGGTAAGATTTGATCGTTTAAGATTTAAATGGTTTTTGATTTGTTTTTCAGTACGGGCATCATTCCTATTTAACTGACACCTATGAATACACGGCATTTTATAACTTTATTATGCATCACATGCATCTGCACTGTGTCTTCTGCACAAGTTTCACGGCTTGTAGCTACCGGTACATCCCGGTATGACCCTTTAACTAATATCTATATAATTTCAGATACAACTACCTACCAGTATCTCATGCAGGGAGGATACGATGAGAAAAATGATCTTTTGAAATTCTCATCATCGTTCGACACAGGCTTTTATCCAAGTAATAAGACCTATACAGTACAAAATTTTGACCCAGATGGAAATATTACCGAAACTGTGCATCTTATCTGGTTTTATGGTCCCTGGGAGATCTACTCCAAATCAGCATATCATTACAATACCGACGGATATATTGATACTATAGATATTATACCTCAAGGTTTGTTTTCATCACATAACAAGAGCGAAAGGATCATTAAAGTTTACAACACAGCAAACCAACCGATCCAATATATTGACCTGGTATACAATGCTACTGCAAGTACCTGGGTAAACAACAGTATAAGCTATTACACTTACGATCCGGACAACAATATCACTGTTGTAAACCGGGTTACATGGGACACCACCACAAATACGTTTGATACAAGCACCAGAACGATAAATATTCTTTCAGGCAAAGATGTGATCACTAAAATAGATCAATCTTATAATATAACTGTTCCCGGAGGCTGGAAAAATGATTCTATGCGGATAAATAGTGAATATAATGCCGGCAAACCAGCAACAAGCATGTTGCTGACATGGAACAATAACACATCGTCTTATGACACCTTATTCCGAAACAATTACACCTATAACTCCTTCAACCAGGTTACTACCGATGCAACCGAATATTATGACGTGGGCGGATGGAGTCCACTTATGTGTAAACGTTACCATTATGAATTGTACACCGCTTCAATAAAAAATGCAAGTACTCTTGAAGGACAGGCCGAACTGTATCCTGTGCCGGCAAGTGATAACATTAATATAGACATTAACTGGGCTATACCACAGGCCTTCAGCATCACAATATCTGAAATGCAGGGAAGAATCATCGACCATTGGATGGAAGATGTAAAGAGCACTTACCATCACACGATGTCTGTAGCAAATATTCCGGCAGGTAGCTACATTATACGGATAACCGGCACTACAAATAAAATTGTAAGGCGGCTGATAATTACCGCCAATTAAAACCTTACCGATAACCCGATCATGGCTGGGATATACAACACAGCACAGGTGTTGGTATATACATTTCCATAGCGGATGGTAGACAAGGTATACATCGGGCTTAATAAGCCATACACATAAATATGGTCTGCTAACCTGCGCTTATAACCCATTCTTATACCATAGGAACTGGACTTGTCTATTGTTGTAGCAAGAGTATCCGTGCTGCCGTCTTTGAAAATGGCTGCGGGTGTTTTTATCGGGCCAAATTTCACAAAATTGAGATCTGCTCCTAAAGAAATTACATTCTTTTTTTCATCGTCCTGCAATACTATAAGGTCTACAAATGCTCCGGGAGAGGTGATATTGCCCACCGTAATTTTAGATATGTAGGTATATTGAACGCCAAACTCTACAAATTTAAACTTTGTAACTGCAGCACTTACGTTAAACGCACCTGTCATGCTGTTCTTGATACCAGCCGAGATTTTGTATGGTGCAATACCACCTACTGCAGATATATCTAACCACTGAGCAAATGAAAAAACGGGCAATAGCAGTAATAATAATACGATTATTTTTTTCATGCGATATTTTCAGCAAATGTAATAAAAGTCATTACAACATCAAATTGAAATGCAATGGATTATACATCGGCTTCCAAGTCAATAAAATAAAAACCCGTATCCCATTTGCTATCACCATCAGGTGATTTGTATGTTTTATGTATCACCTCGCCGGTAACAACAGGGATGGGGGTACTAAAGAATGGAGCATTATACACGAACGTATGGAATTCGCCATTTTCTCCGCAGGGGTCTACGTTTGCAGGTAAGCTATCAAGCAGCTCTGCATTTATCCTCTTTCCTAAGAATTCTTTACCAATGCATTTTTCGTTCACGCAAACAACTATGGCCTCAATACCTGCCTGCTCCACATCATATATCAACTGTCGGGTATCTCTTTTCCATAAAGGGAATAACGCTGTCATTCCTGCCTGCTGTAATTGCTGTTCCCGGTATACTTTCAGGTCTTCAAGAAATATATCGCCATAGGCTGCTATACTGACACCCTGCTCTTTCAGGGCAGTCATAGTCTTTAGCATAGCTTCTTTGTATATGCTGTCATCAGGACTTGCGGGTAATTTTACTTTCAGCAGCGGTAGTTTCATTCTCTCGGCCTGCAGGTCCAGCAGGCTTTCTCTTATACCGTGCATAAATACACGTTCATGCTCCGCACTAAGTGTCGTGAGCAAGCTTGAGACAGTATAATTTCCGTTACTCAGTATAGTATGATAAGCAAGTGCAGCATCCTTGCCCGAACTCCAGTTCATCACTACCTTTGCTTTGTCCATGCTTTCAAAAAATGTTTCCGCAAATGAATGTAATTTGTAGCAGACAAACTAATTTCACACTATGCCAAACGCTATTATAACAGGTGCAACACAGGGAATAGGGAAAGCCATAGCTGAAAAACTACTGTCGGAAGGATATGCTATAGCCATATGCTCCCGAAACAATGATAACCTGAAAGCAGCGGCCGCAGCATGGAATGAACAATATCCTACGGCATCCATAATTACTTATAGCGCAGACCTTAGCAATAAGGAAGAAGCAGGTGCATTTGGAGATGTGGTATTGTCCAATTTCGACACAATAGACCTGCTGGTGAATAATGCAGGCATGTACCTGCCCGGCACAATAGCAGATGAGCCAGATACGCTGCTGGAAACCATGATAGGCACAAACCTGTATAGCGCATACCACCTTACCCGGAAAATACTACCGGCAATGAAAAGGCAAAAAGCAGGACACATATTCAATATATGTTCTATTGCCAGCCTCCGTGCTTATCCTAATGGCGGTTCGTACAGCATATCCAAGTATGCACTACTGGGTTTTTCTGACAACCTACGGGAGGAACTGAAAGAATACAACATAAAAGTAACTGCCATTTGCCCCGGTGCTACCTATACCCTATCGTGGGAAGGAAGTGATGTACCACCCGAGCGAATAATGGAAGCCGGAGATGTAGCTGAAATGCTCTGGAGTGCTTCAAAATTATCGCCACAGGCCAATGTGGAACAGATAGTGATGAGACCTGTTAAAGGCGACTTATAATTTAGCCTTTTTAACGTTGTTTTAACCTCCCCCATTACACATCGTGTATGTTTCAAACTAAATTTGTGCATACCCGAAATGAAAGGAATTAAAGATATGTGGCGTAGTATCATAGTATCCATGGCAGTCATGGGGACCTGTTGCCATGCATGGGCGCAGAATGTGGTTTTTACAGCAGCTATAGGAGCTAATAAGATAGGTGTGAAGGACAGGGTGCAGGTACAATATACTGTAAAAGACGCTCAGAACCTTCAAAGCATATCACCTAATTTTGGCCCTGATTTCGTTGTGGCAGGTGGGCCATTTCAATCACAAAGCTCCAGTACGCAGATCTCAGGCAACAGGGCCGTTTCTTCCCAAAGCATATCTCTTACTTACGTACTTCAGCCAAAACATGAAGGTACGTTTACAATTCAACCAGCTATAGCCAAGGATGCAGCAGGCCATACTTACCAGTCTAATGCAGTACAAATACAGATAGTAGCGGGCTCACTGGAGCAAAGACGCCAACCGACCCGTGACCCGTTTGGCGATGAAGATGATCCGTTTGCAATGATGCAACGCATGCAACAGCTGCAACAACAGCAGATGCAGGCTATGCAGCAAATGCAGCAGCGCCGGGGCGCACCGCAGCAGCAACCACAGGCGCAGGCACAGCAACAGCAACAACCTCAATCGCAACAGGAAACATCTGCCGCTGATGATAAAGAGATCAAAAAAGAATTGTTCATAAAGGTGGCGGTAGATAAAAGTAAGGTGCATGTAGGTGAACAGATCACCACCAGCTACAAGCTCTACTCTCGTCTGCCAATGCAGATCAATATATCCAAGCTACCATCACTGAATGGCTTCTGGACACAGGACTTTGATATACCCAAGCAGGTAAAGCCAACAGAAGAAGTACTTGACGGTAAGAAATACCAGGTATTCCTGCTGAAAAAATCAGCACTCTTCCCACAGCAGGCAGGCACATTGGAACTGGATGCTGCAGAAGCCAAAGGTATGGCCCGTATAGTGCAACAGGTGCGCCGCAGGGCTGCAGATGTATTTGGCGGTACGCTGATGATGAACGATCCTTTCTTCAATAATTCATTCTTCAACACACAGACCTATAAAGATGTAGATGTGCACCTGAAGAGCGACCCGGTAAAGATAGTAGTGACCTCCCTGCCTGAAAAAGATAAGCCAGCAGGATATGGCGGAGCAGTAGGCAACTTCACATTCAGTAGCAAAATAGACAAACAGGAACTGACCACAGATGATGTGGCTACCCTCACCCTGAACATAACAGGCAGCGGTAACCTTAAACTGATAGAGGCACCAAAGCTTGAATTACCCAACGGGCTGGAAACATTTGACCCAACCATAAAGGATACAATAACAGGACGCAGCACTACCATAAGCGGCTCTAAGATCATCACCTATGCCATTACCCCGCACACACCGGGTGATTATGAAATACCTGCTATTGCATTCTCTTACTACAACCCGCAAACGGGCACATACGTAACAGAGCATACACAGCCAATAAAGCTGCATGTAAAAGCAGGCAAACATTATGCACCTGCAAGAGCCACAGGTACTAACCTTGCAATAAAAGACATTCACGACATAGTAAAGCAGCCACTAAGCACACTGACACTCAACAGCAGGCCAATGCTATTTACTGCAGGTTACTGGTCGCTGTATGCGCTGCCGCTGGTTACATTCCTTGGGCTGATGGTGTGGAAGCGCAGGGACGAAGAAGAAGCTAAAGACACCGTGCTACTCAGGCGTAAGCGGGCAAATAAAGTAGCCCTGCAGCGACTGGTGAATGCTAAGAAATACCTGCAGGAGGGCAATAAAAATTCATTTTACGAAGAAGTGTCCAAAGCTATATGGCTATATCTTAGCGATAAACTGAACATACCATTATCATCACTATCGCGTGATACGGCAACAGAGGCTATGAACGGAAGAACAGTATCACCTGCTTTGCAGAAAAACATAGAAGATGTGATATGGGAGTGTGAAACAGCATTGTATGCCACCGGAGGATCGAAACAAATGGAGCATACTTATGATGCTGCGATAAAGGTGATCAGTGAACTTGAAGATGTATTTAAAGCATGAGTAAATTACTTTCTATAACAATAACCCTCTTATTCATAGGGCTGCACAGTATGGCGGCAAGTGATTATCATGCCCAGTGGAAAAAAGGAACTGTACTGTACGAAGAGAAACAATACGACAGCGCAGCCCATTGTTTTGAACAGATAGCTGCACTGAAACCGGACAATGCGGAAGTCTACTATAACCTGGGCAATACTTACTACAGGCTGAACAACATAGGTCCGGCAGTACTCAACTATGAGCGTGCACTGAGAATAAATCCTGAATACACAGAAGCAAAAGACAACCTGTTACTGGCGCAAAGCCGTATCAGCAACCATATACTTTACACGGGCGACATATTCTTTATCAACTGGTGGCGGTCTGCTACACGGCCCGACAGGGCTACCGCGTGGGCTGTTGCAGCGCTCATAACATTTGCATTAACCATCTTATTGCTCATCATCAGGCATTTTCAGAAAACAGGAAAACGCCTGCCGGTGCAGTTGCCGGGAGTATTAGGATTCGTTTGTGTCTGCCTGCTGATGTTCGCATTTGCAGCCGCGGGTAAGGCTACAGAGCATGCAACAGCTGTAGTAATGCAAAACGATGTGCCGCTGATGAACGCAGACCAGAAAGGAAAACCACTGGCACTGATACCTGAAGGCACATCAGTAACAATAAAAGAAGAAAGAGCAGGCTGGACAGAAGTGAGCCTGCCTGACGGGCGTAGCGGATGGCTGCAGCAAAGCCTTATTAGTAAGATTTAATTCCTTTTTTCCATTTTTTTTAGTTAGTTCGTGGTATGGTATCGTATTGGGTAAAGACCCCCCAATGGCTTAAAAAGCTTTTCCCGAGGGAAATGATCTGGGATATGCCCGTGAGCAACGAGCCTGTCATATACCTTACGTTTGACGATGGCCCGCACCCCACAGCAACTCCTTTTGTGCTGGAACAACTGGCTAAATACAATGCTACCGGCACCTTCTTTTGTGTAGGTGAGAATGTGGCCAGGTATCCTGAAATATATGGCAAATTGATAGAAAACGGACACACCACAGGTAACCATACCTACAACCATGTGAATGGCTGGCGGACGGATAATGCCATGTACCTGAAAAACATCATCAAGGCAAAAGGAAATATCCATAGCAGGTTATTCAGGCCTCCTTATGGACGCATAAGGCTATCACAGGCACGTAAGCTGCACCGTAGCCATACCGACTGGCAGATATACATGTGGGACATACTCAGCGGCGATTTTGACCGTAACATTACCCCGCAGCAATGCCTGGACAATGTGCTGGCACATATTGCTCCGGGCTCCATTATCGTGTTTCATGACAGCGACAAAGCATGGGAACGTATGAGCTTTGCACTGCCCCATGTACTGGAATACTGCAAACAACAAAGCTGGAAGGTGATGGCCCTTCCTCAATAATCTTCTACGCGCTTATTGCTTTACCTTTGCAGTAAGATGATATTTACTGATTCCCACACCCATATATACGACGAACAACTGCTGGCAGACGAGCACCAGGTACAACGCGCCATAGATGCCGGTGTAACGAAGATGTTCATGCCCAACTGCGACAGCACTACCATAGAAAGCATGCTGCAAATGGCCGACCAATGGCCGGAAAACTGCCTGCCTATGATGGGCCTGCACCCATGCTATGTAAAAGAACATTACAAACAGGAACTGTCTATAGTTGTCGACTGGCTGCAGAAAAGGAAGTTTTATGCCATTGGCGAAATAGGACTGGACTACCACTGGGACCTTACCTTCAAAGAACAACAGGTAGAATCATTTGAAACCCAGATAGATCTTGCACTGCAATATGACCTGCCAGTAGTGATACACAGCAGGGAATCTACTGCCGACTGTATAGACATAGTGCGTAAAAAACAGAACGGCAAGCTAAAGGGTATATTCCATTGCTTTAGCGGTACGATTGAGGAGGCACAGCAGATCGTAGAATTAGGCTTTTACCTGGGCATAGGCGGTGTGGTCACCTACAAAAAAACAAACCTGCCTGAGGTGATACAAGCCGTATCACTTGCGCATATAGTGCTGGAGACCGATGCACCCTACCTTGCCCCCGTACCATACCGTGGCAAACGTAATGAAAGCAGCTATATACCCATAATAGCCGCTAAAATAGCTGAGGTATTGGATATCTCAGTAGAGGAGGTAGCAGCAGCCACGACTGCCAATAATCAAAAAATATTCCCTTTTTGACAGGAAAAACACTACTTTTGCTGCCCTCAAAGGAGAGATGCTCGAGTGGTTTAAGAGGCACGCCTGGAAAGTGTGTGTACCTGTCAAAGGGTACCCAGGGTTCGAATCCCTGTTTCTCCGCCTTGTAATACAAATAGCCTGCTAAGTGTTGATTCTTAGCAGGCTATTTCTTTTCAAGTTATCTTCCTTTCATTAACAATCTCATACTTCTTCTGCCATTTCTACCTAATTCAATTTCTGCAATGTAATTTTGGGGGAATACAAATGTTCTGTATTTCCTCTCATAGAATATAAATAAATTGAGCCGCGTTTGTCGCGTAACTTAGGTGGTTTGTTTACATCTTCTATCTCTTCCACGTCATTGTTTTCAATATAATCATATAACCTGATCAAAGGCGAATAGAACAAGTTACAGATAAACCCGCTGACGTTCAGAAAATCTGCGATTCTGTGGAAAAACGATACCTTCCTGATTTTATCATTTTTGTAAAAATAAAAAGGTGAAAAGTCATCCTGCACAGCACCAATAAATAAATGCGGATAGACATCCGAGAGCTTTTTTCCATGTCCTGCGTCCAGTTTACATATTTTTCCTATTTCTTCCCACAAATACTGATACGATACCCTTGTACCGTCTTCAAAATAGCAGTGGAACTCGTCACCAAACAATCCAAATCTCATTCCTTTGTTTATTTTTTCTGATATCTTGCCGCTATTTGAAGCTCTTTTCTGTATTATGCTTATCGCCTTGTTCTGCATGTTTAAAATATATAATTTCAAAATAATAATTTACATTCTATATGTTTTCAATTTGCAATCTATTTGTTAATTGCTGGTTAAAGGTAAATTAGATTTTTGTTGATTATAGTGAGTATGCCGGCTCATTTTGAATTGAAATAAAATTTTATTTTCGTTAAATTATAATTTATAGAAAATAACTAATAAATAAATTGAAGTAATAAATTATACACTCTATAAATATTTTTGTTTACCTCCATTTTCAATATATATTCTGAAAATTGCTCATTAATTGTCTTGTGCAGGTGAAGAAATTTGCAAATATTATAAAGTGATTATTCAGCACGTTATAAAATAGGTGTCATTTTATGCGAAAAATTTGTTTAAACCGCAAATTCGTTTGAAGAAAGTGACATAAAAGTGCTCATGATACGGGTCGTTTGTTCATAATGGTGTTGCGTATTCATAGCACAACAATATGAATTTTGACTATATTGCTAACATAAAACCATCCTTATATGAAACAAATAGTGGCAGCTACGTTGTTATTACTTGCAGGCACATGCACCCAAAGCACTGCACAGGAAAATGCAGCTTTCAAGCAGTTCCTGAGAACGAAGGACAGCCTCATGCACATTGCTTTCTACGAGCATGACCTACCTGCATACAAGAAAAACCTCAATGAGCTGAAACCTGTGTATGACAAACTGAGCGCTAAGGACAAAGCAAAATACAAACGGGATATTGAAGAGGAATATTGCTACCTGGCCCGCGCTTACGCATTGGCGGGCGACAAAAATAATGCACTTAAAAACCTGCAACTATCAAACAATCTCAGTTACAAAGAACTGCAGGAAGAAACCGACTTTGATAACATCAGGAAAGACCCCGGATTTGTAAAATTGCTTACAACAGCAAAAAACAAAAAATCCAGATATCAGGAGCTCTTACAGAAAGACGCCCGCTACAATGAAGCAGAGAAGAACACATTACCTGCATTCTCTTATCAATCCGCAAACGACCCAAACCTCGTTGCCTTAAAGAACGGGTTCAATCTTGACTCTATTGCAGGTAGTGGCAGCGATGTATCTCAGATCATCAACCTTATGGAATGGGTGCATTATCTTATACCGCATGACGGCTCAAAAGGTAATCCTCAGGTAAAGAATGCCATGGGCTTCATCAGCGAATGCAAGAGAGATAAGAAAACACTCAACTGCAGGGGGCTTGCTATTTTGCTTAATGAAGTGTATCTCGCAAAAGGTTTCAGCTCAAGATTCGTGACCTGTCTACCCAAAGACACGACCGATAATGACTGCCATGTAATAACAATGGTTTGGGCGCCATCCCTGAAAAAATGGTTGTGGATGGACCCGACTTTCATGGCTTATATAATGGACGAAGATGGAAACCTGCTCAGCATAGAAGAAGTGCGCAACAGGCTTGTGAACAATAAGCCATTGCTTCTGAACCCTGACGCGAACAGGAACCATGGAGTCACACAAACAAAAGATAACTACCTGGGCTACTACATGTCAAAGAACCTGTACAAACTGGAATGCCCGGTAAGCAGTGAATACAACTATGAAACACGTGCTGAGGGCAAGACCAGGGCATACGTACAACTACTACCCGGCACTACCCCACCTAAACCAGCTATAGTACATGACGGCCACGGTGTTGACTTGTACACTACATACTTCACAAACAATCCGAAATCATTCTGGGCTGCACCGGTTGGCACAAACAAAACAGGCGAAACAACACAAAACTCTAAAGGTTACTCACAGAGTGATTATGAAAGCATTATGAGCCACCTCAAAGTATGCTGTAACGAACAACAACCCAATTGCATAGCAGCCATAGTTCAGGACCCCGCATTCTGGAACGAGAAAACAATGGCAAGACTCAAAGAAAGATATGGAAAAATGATAGCCTTTAAATACCTTGGGCTTGAACTTGACAACAAATATGAGGACATAGCCCTTTTCAGAGTTTTGTTCGAAAAATCAGAACATTGCATGGCCATATCACTGAATAAAGAACATAAGATATCTACATTCAGGTTCCAGACATACTCCAATTACATTGACTGGGCAATGGCGAAATCTTTTGGCAAAGACAAGAGTATTGCACCCTGATAAATGCTAATTCATTTATACACTACAATATAAATTGATTTGCATATTCCGCCCCCGGCTAGTTCTATCTTTATACCACCTACCCCGGTGCGCTTAAAGTAGATGTCACCTTTTTGTGAAGCTGTTTCTTTCTTCAGCTTTACAGCATCTGCTTCATGCTGATTGTCGAATATGCTGGCAGTAATACCACCGGCATTGCCTTTATCTTCCAGTGTATAAACGGTGACATGATGTAAGCCTGTGTCTGCATTAAAATTGAAAAAGTAATTACCACAGTCTGAAGTGAAGGTCTTTATTACCGCGTACCCCTGCCGTTTCAGTTGTTTTATTTCGTGCTCACAGTTAGCGTTAAATACTTCTACAGGATCTGCCGCAGGTTGGTTTGGCGCTGCAGGCTGTTGTATTACCGCCCGTACCAGGTCATAGGTAGTGGCATGCTTTCCCGGCTTGTTATCTGCCACAGATAGTTTCACATGAGTACCTGCCTCTCCCCGTATCAACCCTACCACTTCTTCTATGGTCTTATCCCTACAGCTTACCTCATTTACCTTTAGTATGAACTGATTTTCCTTCATGCTTGCAGCTGCAGGCGAGTTTGGCATGAGGCTCTTTATTATAGGTAACCTGTAGCCATCACTGCTATCTATTGCCAGCATAGCGCCAATACCACCTATATTCTGCGCATTTGCAATACTACACAACATCAATAAACCAACGATCAATACCAACGCTTTATTCTTCATTGCAGATAGTTCAATTTCTTAAAAAGTATGGCTTAAAAGTAATCATAAAATAGCACTTAAAAAGAAACGCCTCCTGCTGGCGCAAGAGGCGTTAATTATCGAATTGGTTATTATTACTTCTTAGCTACCACCATGCTCTTAAACACAACGTCGTTTACTTTCAGCGGATAAGCAGCGCGCATTTTTTCATTCCACTGTTTTTCCAGGAAGTCCTGGTATTCTGCTACTACATAGCCACGTGCTTCATCCAGCGATTTCTGGCCCGGGCCATTAAATACTTCCCTTGCCAATACTACAGTATATCCGCTCGCTGTAGGTATCACTTTCTTTTTGTTAGCATTCAGCTCTGCCTGTGTAGCATCTTTGAAACGGGAGAACTCATAACGTCCGCGCTGAATTGACACCCTGTCAGGATTAGATTGTGTGTTCATTATCTTCACCAGGCTGTCATCGCTTATCTTCTGGCTTACCAGCGTCATAGCAGTATCCATAGAGTGCTGGTCCTTGAATTTGTACACAGAACCTTCAAAGCCCGCCTCCCACATATACTTGCTCTTGTGCGTTTCGTAGAAAGCTTTCAAGCCTGTAGAGTCATGAGCAGCCTTGCTCCATACATTACGGTCCATCAGCTCGAACAGCATGATACCATCACGGTATTCTTCCATCAGGTTCTTGAATTCAGGATTTTCCTCTACCAGCTTATGCTCTTCAAAATCATTTACCACATTGTTCAGGTACAGGTTATATGCATCATGAACGATCGCGGTCCTTGGTCCGGTCAGTTTGCCATGCGTAAGCGTCTCCATGAACTTAACGAAGTCTATCTGCAGGTAATCTCTGCCACCCAGTGAGAAGATAGGTTTGTTCATGAATTTAAAATCATCCGCAACCAGCATCTTACCGGTCTTACCCGTATCTGGTATAGCTACTATTTTATCCGTTACTTCAGCCACATTTGCCGGATATTCTTTAAATCCGTTCTTTGCTTTTATCTTATCAAAGAATATCTCTTTTGCTATCTGTGAGCGCGAATCATTCTCCACTTTACGCTTTAGCGTTGGGTACAGTGTATCATACGGCGCCAATGGAATTTTAGCGATAAGCTTAATAATATGGAAACCATAATCGGTCTGAACAGGAGCAGAAATATCACCTGGTTTTTTCAGGGCGAAGGCTGCATCTTCAAATGATTGTACCATCTTGCCCGCGCCAAACGTCTTCATTACACCATCATCGGCAACACTGAATTTGTCATCAGAATATTTTTTCACAAGCTCAGCAAATGGCACCCCGCTTTTCAGCATAGCTACAACACTATCTGCGCGTTTCCTGCCAGCTATAACGCCTTCTTCACCTTGCGCTTTTGATACCTGTATCAGTATCTGCGCTACCTTCACCTGTCCTTTATCAGCGCGCTTATCTACCACCTTCATGATATGATAACCAAACTGGGTACGGAATGGCCTTGACAGGCCACCCACCGGTGTATTGAATGCCGTATTTTCAAATGGGAAAACATACTGTAATGATGTGAAGTAACCTACATCCCCTCCATTATCTTTTGATCCTTTGTCTTCAGAGAAGTTCTTGGCTATATCTTCAAAAGTTGCCTTTTTTGATTCTATAACGTGATACAAGCTATCGATCTTCCTGTAAGCAGCTGTAGTATCCGATCCCGGGGAACAAGCGATCATTATATGTTTTGCACGCACATTACTTTTCATGCGGTCATACGCTTCATGTATCAGCTTATTGGTTACCTGCTCGTCTGTCAGGTAGTTTTTAGCCAGCTGTTTACGGTAGGTATCCAGCTCACGGTCTATAGACTGTACCGTGTCCAGTTTTTCCTTGTCAGCCTCAGCCACTTTCATCCGGAATAAAGCATAGAGGTCCAGGTAGCTTTTCAGCTCCTTTTCAGACATGTCAGGCTTTTTGTTGATGCTATTCTTTTTGTACACTCTCAGAAAATCAGCTTTTGAAACTGATTGTGAGCCATAGGTGAACAGAGTTTGTGCATGGCCCGATATTGCTACACCGGTTGCCAGGAAAATTAAAACCAACTTGCGCATTGTGTGTGTGTTTGTTTTATTTTTTTAAAATTTTATTATGAGTTAGCTTTTTTCTTTCGCTTTATTTTCTATCACGTCTATCAGCTTACCGATATTGCTATGATCCATTCTCTTTCCTTTAATGATCTTCTTTTCATCAAGCAGGTATATGGTCGGCGTGCTATACACGTCGAACTTTCCGCGCCAGTCACCACTATGTTCATTGTCCCATGTATTGGTCCAGTCGCCCATATTGTATTTCTTAATAAAGTCTTTTATCGCGGTTTCTTCACCTTCTGTAGCTACGGTATATACTTTCACCCCTTTTTTCTTCAGCACTGTTTTATACAATGAATCGAGCGACGGCATCTCGTGCTGGCAATGGCCGCATGATGGTGAATAGAAAACGATCAGCGTATACTTAGACTTTATTGCAGTCATGCTTTCTTCCTTCCTGGTCTCAATGTTTGGCAGCTTTATTTCGGGCGCCACATTACCTATTACGTTAGGTGCTATTTTCTGGGCACGGTCCAGGTATTGTTTCAGCTCTTCGTTGGTCAGCCAGAAAGCATCTCCTTTCATGTAATAGTTCTCTATAATATACACAAAGGCTTCGTCCATACCCATCACCTTGCTGCTTTCTTCGTTGCGCGTCAGCCACCACAGGGTGTATTTGAACATATCCTTTGTTCCCTTCGTCTTTTTCAGCAGCATATCGGCCTCGTGCTCCACGCTGTCCGGTGACGGTACTACCATCTTGTTTATATACTCATCCAGCTTGGAATCATATACGGGCGTATATATCAGTCTGTCATCACGGAAATTGAAACCGTCCCAGAAGTGGGCTTTGTAATAGTGATAAGCAAATGTGCTGTCTTTTGTTACCCCGTCAGGCAGGAAGTGGTCTCCTTCCGGAACCTGTGGTACTTGTATTGCGTTGAATATTGTTGCGAGTAAGGTATTCGGATATTTTTTGGCGTATTCAGCCCTGTAGTTAGTCAGGTCTTTAGACGTAGCTTTTGCTTTTTTACGTACAGCAATAGTATCTTCGGATGTCTTCGCTTCGTTATATTCCTTTTGTATCGCGCTCTGTCCTGCCTGGAATTTTCTAAGGAATGCAACATACTCCTGGAAGCGTTCGTTTTCCGGAGAGTTCTTAAATTTCAACCCTTCCGGCAGTTTCTTCACTTCAGCAGAAATGGTCATTTCATCACCGCTGTTCAGCAGGAATTCAAAATACGTTTTGTTGTCTGACAGCAACATGATGTAGATACCTCCTACAAAATTGGAATCTGTAGTAGCCAGCTCGGCATTTCCGTTCTTGTCAAAACGGGCAGAGTCACGCTTATAAATTGTAGGCAACGCCTTACCATAATAATGCGCTAAAAAAACAATTGAATCTTTTACATCGGGTAATTTCAAATGGATCTTGTATCCGGGCTTAGCAACAGATTGGCTCATGCCTACCAAAAGAAGCATGGCAATAATAATGATATTTTTCATATTAGTTATTAGATTAAATCCGCCATAGAGACGAAAGTAAAACCGTATATGTTGGTTTAGTGTGCCAAAAATAAATCATAAAGTTGGTGTATCCCAATCCCTTTACGGCTAATTTATATTATAACATTATTTTTACACATAACGAAATTTAACAAACAAAAAAGCATAATTATTGATAACACTATTAGAGGTGTTGACCATTGTTGCTTAATTTTATGCGGTTATGAGCACAAAATATCTATTAAGCTTTCTATTTACTATTGTTGTTTTTAGCGCTTATGCACAGGAGCCGGATAGTGGCCATGCAGATATTACACCTATTGTCGACAACAGGCTACCCTGCCAGAAAAACACAGACCTTCCTTCATTTGAGATAACACTTGTAGATAGCGTAAGCGTTTTTAATACCTCAGCTATTAAAGCAGGTAAAAAAACTGCCATTGTGGTATTTGGCCCGGAATGTTCCCACTGCAGGGATTTTTTCAAACAGCTATTCGTAGGTATAGATACACTTACCCATATCGACTTTTACCTGGTCACCCCTATCCGTAATTTTGCACCATTCCGTAGTTTTTATTATGAAATGGGTATACCATTACATAAAAATATAAAGGCTGCAGGCAGGGACCTGAACTTTTTTGCAATGGACTTCTTTGGTGTGACACAGTTTCCCTACATTATATTATATGACGAGCATAAAAAACTGGTTGGCGGCTTTGGACCGGGATCTGCATTGGGTGAGTTGCATAATTAAATAACAGCTCCGACTCATCTGCAGCACAAATATTTATTACTTTCTATTTAAGGGAAATAATGGCCATTTTACCCCAATCCGGGCAATATTGAAGCATTTTCAAAAGATTTTGGGCCATTTTCTTTTATTTTTCATTCAAATTATCATTTCGCTTTTTGGCATTAATGATTACTTTTGCTGTCCAATATAAAAAATTAGATCTTCATGGCTACAACAGCAGATATGCGTAATGGTTTGATCATTAAACTTGACGGAAGCCTTTACTCAGTAGTAGAATTCGGACAAAACAAGACAGCACGCGCAGCAGCAAAAGTTTGGGCAAAGCTGAAAGGTGTAGACAACAACAGGTCTATAGAACATACATGGAACTCAGGAGATAACATCTTCCCGGTACGTGTGGAAAAACGCAACTATCAGTATCTCTATAAAGATGACAGTGGTTTTAACCTGATGGACAATAACACGTTCGAGCAGATCATTATCAGTGAGTCAATGATAGAACGTGCTGACCTGTATAAGGATGGCCAGGAATGCTTCGTTGTATTCAACACAGAAACAGAACAGCCGATGGGCGTAGAATTGCCTCCAAGCATCAACCTGCTGGTAACTTATTCAGAACCGGGCGTAAAGGGTGATACAGCTACACGTGCTACTAAATCTGCTACGGTGGAAACCGGGGCTACTGTTCAGGTCCCTCTTTTTGTGAACGAAGGTGAGTTGATCAAAATAGATTCCAAGACTGGCGCTTATATAGAAAGAGTGAAATCATAGTCCGCAAGATATACCAAGGCACTATTTTTAGGTTTTGACTGTTTACTTTTTACTTAAATCTAATATTCATGGAATACAAACAGATACAGGAACTGATAAAAACGATCAACAAATCAAACATCAGCGAACTAAGCATAGAAGAAGGCGACTTTAAGATCACTATAAAACAAGAGCTGACAGCACAGGCACAATACGTGTCTATGCCGCAACCGGTACAGATACATGCACCGCAGCCTGCTCAGCAGCAAGTATCATTACCAGCAGCTGCTCCTGCTGCACCGGCAGCTGCACCCGCTGCTTCCGCTAACACATCTACTATCAAGTCACCAATGATCGGTACTTTTTACCGTAGCCCGTCTCCGGACAAGCCAGTGTTTGTAAACGTTGGTGATGAGGTGAAAGCAGGCCAGGTGATCTGCATCATAGAAGCCATGAAACTGTTCAATGAGATAGAAAGTGAAGTGAGCGGTCGTGTAGTAAAAGTATTAGCTGATGATTCTTCCCCGGTAGAATACGATCAGCCGTTATTTTTGGTTGAGCCTATTTAATAAGATCAATAACCGATTCGGCAATTCGGCAATCTCAGTAAATCACTGATTGTCAAATTGCCGAATTGTCGAATTACACACCACCTAAAACAGAGCATGTGCTTAAGAAAATATTAATTGCCAATCGCGGTGAAATTGCGCTTCGTATTATACGTACCTGCAGGGAAATGGGTATTCGTACGGTAGCCGTTTATTCTACTGCCGACAAGGATAGTCTGCACGTTCGTTTTGCTGACGAAGCAGTATGTATAGGCAAGCCGCAAAGCAGCGATTCTTACCTGAACATACAGCATATAATGGCTGCAGCAGAAATAACGAATGCAGATGCTATTCACCCTGGTTATGGCTTTCTCGCGGAGAATGCAAACTTCGCGGAGATATGCGCCCAGTATAATATCAAGTTCATAGGCCCTACTCCGCTCATGATCCGCTCTATGGGCGATAAGATCACAGCAAAAGAAACAATGATAAGGGCAGGTGTACCTGTTATCCCGGGTTCTGAAGGGCTACTACAAAGCGTGGATGAAGCGAAGCAGCTGGCAAAAGACATGGGCTACCCGGTTATTATAAAAGCTACTGCCGGCGGTGGTGGTAAAGGTATGCGTGTGGTATGGGAAGACAGCGAAATAGAACATGCCTACAATACTGCAAAAATGGAAGCGGCTGCATCGTTCAAGAATGATGGCCTGTACATGGAGAAATTCGTGGAAGAGCCTAGACATATTGAAATACAGGTAGCAGGCGATCAGTTTGGTACTGTATGTCACCTTAGTGAACGCGACTGTTCTATACAACGCCGTCATCAGAAGCTGGTAGAGGAATCACCATCACCTTTCATGACACCGGAACTACGTGAGAAGATGGGCGAAGCAGCTATCAAGGCAGCATCAGCTATTAACTACGAAAGTGTAGGAACTATAGAATTCCTGGTAGATAAGCACCGCAACTTCTACTTCATGGAAATGAATACCCGTATACAGGTAGAACATGGAGTAACAGAAGAGGTGATCAGCTATGACCTTATAAAGGAACAGATAAAGATAGCAGCAGGCATACCAATCAGCGGCCGTAACTATGAGCCAAAGATACACGCCATAGAGTGCCGTATCAATGCTGAAGACCCTTACAACGACTTCCGTCCTTGCCCGGGTAAAATAACTACCCTGCATACCCCAGGTGGCCACGGAGTACGTGTAGACTCGCATATCTATGCAGGCTATACTATTCCTCCATACTACGATTCTATGATCGCAAAGGTAATAGCGGTAGCACAGACACGTGAAGAAGCTATCAACACTATGGAGCGTGCATTAAGTGAGTATGTGATAGAAGGCGTAAAGACCACTATCCCATTCCATATGCAACTGATGAAAAATGAAGAATTCAGGAAGGGTAACTTCACCACCAAGTTTATAGAAAGCTTTAAGATGGTGTAACCTTAAACAATACACAAAACAATGATGGTCTTCCCCTAAAGGAAGACCATCATTGTTTTTATTAAAACCGCAAGCCGGCTGAAAGTACTATTGTGGCATCTAATGACACTGAACTGGATTCGTGACCCATATAAGTCTGCGTACTCTTATAGGTATCCGATACTAGCTTTAAAGATAAGTAAGGGCTTAAACCCGCTTTATTTACAGGCCTGTAGTACCCTATACCCAATCCGCTATACAATCCGTTGCTGTGCTCAACCACGGAAGAAACATAAGCATCAAAGCCCAGGTATAGATTGACCCCAACATCAATAAACGTAAACATCTGGCCTTTACCGACACCACGGTACCAACGCAGATCTGCATATGGCGCAGGTATAAATCGCTCTATCGGCTTTCTGAAACGATCAATACCCGGATAGAAATAACCCTGGGCACCCAGGCCTATGCCAAAACGCTTAGTTAGCTTCCTGTTGTAGGTGGCCGATACCCCCGGCATGCCTGATCCAAAAGAAAGGCCCAGATCTGCAAAAGTGTTATTTCTTTGCGCCTCTGCCCGCGACGAACTATCAAATGAGGGTGCAGGATTTGCGGATGCGTTAGTGTTTTGCGCATCAGCACATAACGAACTGACTGTTAGCAGCGTACTTACCAGTATCAATTTCATAAAATGTGTTTTCAATGTAACGTAGTATGTTTTACTTTATTGCGAAGGTCGTAAAATGGTGAAAAAACACCATTAAATTAATTATACGTATCTTTGCGTTTTAACGCGTGTCTCCAACCTTTTGACAACAGCTTGTGATACACACCTTTTCCTCCCTACTACATGGGAATCGGTACAGGCAGTTACATTTTAAACATTTTAAAAACAACAAATGACATTTAATGAGTTAAACCTCATTGAGCCTGTTTTACAGGCTCTTGAGAAAGAGGGCTATAAAAACCCTACCCCAATACAGGAACAAGCTATCCCCATCATCATGCAGCGAAAAGACCTTTTAGGCTGCGCACAAACAGGTACCGGCAAAACAGCAGCATTCGCTATTCCTATATTACAGATACTGCATGAAGAGCATGCAGAACGTACCCACAAGAACATCAAAGTACTGATACTTACCCCTACACGTGAGCTGGCTATACAGATAGGCGAAAGCTTTGCAGCTTATGGTCATCACTTACGCCTCAGGCATACAGTTATATTTGGGGGTGTGCCGCAGGGCGCACAGGTACAGGCACTTAACAGGGGTATAGATATATTGATCGCCACCCCCGGCCGCCTGCTCGACCTTATGAGCCAGGGTTACATCAACATCAAGGATATCAGCATTTTCGTCCTCGACGAGGCAGACCGCATGCTGGACATGGGCTTCATACATGACGTAAAAAAGCTGATCACCAAGCTGCCTGCTAAAAGGCAGACACTGTTCTTCAGTGCTACTATGCCGCCGGAAATACAAAAGCTGGCCAACAGCTTGCTGATAAAGCCGGAGAAAGTAGAAGTAACTCCTGTATCAACTACAGCTGAAACAGTAAAACAATCGGTTTACTTTGTAGAGAAGAAAGATAAACGCCAATTGCTCACCTATGTATTGCAGGATAAGACAATTACTATGGGGCTTGTATTTACCCGTACAAAACATGGTGCAGACAAGGTAGTAAAAGACCTGAACAACGCAGGTATAAAGGCGGAGGCCATACACGGTAATAAATCCCAAAATGCCCGCCAGCGCGCACTGAACAACTTTAAGGAAGGTAAGATACGTGTGCTGGTTGCTACTGATATTGCAGCCCGCGGTATTGATGTGGACCTTTTGAGCCATGTGATCAACTACGAGATACCTGAAGTACCGGAAACATATGTGCATCGTATAGGCCGTACCGGCCGTGCAGGTGCCAGCGGTATAGCTATGTCGTTTTGCGATAATGAGGAAATGACAGACTGGAGGAACATCCTGAAGCTAACAGGCCAGAACATACCTGTAGTAGAAGGCCACCCCTACCCAATGGCAGCGACCGGACAGGTAAAAATAAACCTGCCCAAAAACAAGGATGTAGTACGCAGGCCAAATGCAATACCGGGCAATGGCCATTCCGCGGGCAACACCCCAAGACGCAGATTCAACAACGCCAACAATAAGCCAAGATAAATAACAGTTTTACGAAAAGGAATGCCCCGCTATAAACGGGGCATTTCCTTTATAATTAACCATCTAAAAATTATTACTGCGCTGTCTTTGTTTCCACTACTTTAGTATGCGTGGTCTTTCTGCCATTGTAGTGTTTTTTCTTGCTGAAAGTGTTGTGCACTTTCTGTGGCACTGTAGATGTTTTCTTTGTTACCTTATCGTCTTTTACAACGGTAGTTGTCTTTTCCTGTGCAAATGTGATTGCTGATGTAGCCGCTAATAACGTTAGGGCGAACAATAATTTTTTCATGCGGTTTTGTTTTAGTTTGTTAAGGTGCTAAAAATATCGTGCCACATCACTGACAATTAGGAATTTGTAATTGGGATTTAGGATTAATATTATAGAAAGAGATGAATATACCAGATCGAGGAAACAATCCATCCCGATAGCTATCGGGACCAAATCCAATAAAAAATTATGCTTTACCAAGAACGTAAACCGTTGTGGGAGTAGGATTGCCGCCCTCTTTCTCCAGCGATATAGCAAAAGCATCGCCGCTTGTTACCTGCATAGGTATTTTTTGCATAGCAGCGGTATTCGCCATATTGTTAGGCAGTGTACCCATGCTTACAGGTTTACCGCCTTGTATTACCCACAATTGGTATTGCATGCCTTTAGGAGGCTCCGGCAGGGCGTTCATCGCTACATAAGCATCTCCTTTCGATTTGCTCCAGTATAGTGTAGCTGCCATAGGATGACCTGGTTGCATAGTGTGCATCACTATTGTCTGCATACCGGTATCTGCCATCATGGTCTTTGCTTTCTGGTAGTCACTTACTACCTGCGCCAGTTCATTTTGCGATGTTTGCAACTGCTTCATCTGAGTGTTGAGCGCTACATTACTGTCTTTTACTTCCTTCCCTTGGTTATAAAGTATAAAATTCACGGTAAGACTACCTACTAGTATGGCAAGCATGGCTGCAATTCGCCAGTCGAAGGTTTTGCTACGGTTTGGCTCAAAAGCAATTGTTTTACCAACACGGGCTCCGGTATCAGCAGTTGCACCTTGTACGGCACTCCATATCTTTTCCTGCATGGCAGCAGGAGGATCCATAGCCAGGGTTGTGGCAAACTGCTGCATAGTTGTTTCTATTGCGTCCAGTTCTTCCTTCAACGCCGGGTACATAGCAACATTAGCCGCTACCTGTGCTTCCTCTTCTGCGGAGAGTGCGCCAAGTATATAAGCTTCTAAGATGCCCGATTCTATGTATTCCTTTGTGTTCACTTTAATTGTTGAATATTTCTCTTAATTGTTGAATCCCACTCCGCATACGGGTTTTGACCGTACCCAGGGGTATCTGTAATGTTTTTGATATTTCGTCTAAAGTATATCCTTTAAAATAAGCAAGGCTAATGATCGTTTCGTATTCCGGTTTCAGACCAGCCACCATTTTCCTGAGGCCAATAGTGTCTGTCGCCTGTTCCGTTTTCATTCCCTGTGCAAGATTATTTACGACATCTTCACCCGTTTGGATTTTTCCTTTCATAATTTCTCCCTTGGAACGGAGCTTATCAATGGCGGAATTGCGGGCAATGTTGATCATCCAGGTGTATAGCCTGCCTTTCTGAGCATTATACTGCTCTATATTGTTCCATATTTTAACAAACACATCCTGCAGCACATCCTGTGCTACATGCTCATCATATACAACCTTGGTAATAACGCCATACAGTACTGCAGAGTACTGACGATACAGGTAATTGAATGCTTCCCTGCTCTGTTGTTTGAGCAGCAGCACCAATTCTTCTTCGCTATATGTAGCAGTTACCGGGGGCAAAAAACAATCGTGATTTAAAATTTTAATTCTTGCTCATCAAATGTAATCAATATCCTGATATCCTGTTAATCTACCACTTGCCAACTTACCAATTACCTGGGGAACAGCATCCTGTAATCGGTCTTTACTTTACCGTTACTGATATCGTCCAGTTTCTTTTTAATAAGCCTTTTTTTGAGCGGTGTTAAATAATCAATAAAAAGCCTGCCTTCAATGTGATCATATTCATGCTGTATCACCCTTGCTGTTATCCCATGAAAGGTTTCTTCCTGCTCTTTGAAATTTTCGTCCAGGTATTTTATGCGCACATGGCTCTGGCGATGAATATCTTCACGCACCTTGGGTATACTGAGGCACCCTTCATTATAAGGCCATGTGTCGCCGGTTTCTTCTACCTTCTGCGCATTGATGAATACCTTCTTTATCGGTACTTCATTGGGATATTTACGTTTGTCCTCATCATTGAAATCATCTACTATCTGCACAGTATCTACTATGAACAGGCGTATAGGCTTATTGATCTGGGGAGCTGCGAGCCCTACTCCATTACTGTTATAAAGGCTTTCCCACATATCCGCAAGCAATTTTTTCAGCTCGGGGTATTCAGGTGTTATATTATCACAAACTTTACGCAATATGGGGCTTCCGTAAGCCACTACAGGCAATATCATCTATTATCTAATCTGTTTTAAGCGTGTAAAGTTATGGTTTTATCGGGTAATCTATCATTAGCAAGCTTTATATCTTTCTTCAGGTATTAAGATAAAAAAGAGTAATTTAGTAAAAAATCCATTCTATGAAAAGAACCTTCACTACCGTTCTCAGCACTGTAATTATGTGCTGTTCACTCGCTAATGTTCAGGCGCAAACAATATCAACCATAGCCGGCACAGGTGTTTCCGGTTTTAGCGGAGATGGTGGCCCGGCCACCGCAGCTCAGTTAAATCTGCCATGGGGAATGGCACTGGATAAAGCACAAAATTTATACGTTACCGATTGCAGTAACAATCGTGTTCGAATGATCAGTACGTCTGGCGTAATAACGACGATAGCCGGAACAGGAGTGTCAGGATATGGAGGAGACGGGGGGCCTGCTACCACCGCGCAATTCCAGGGTGTTTCCGGAATCGCCATAGATAAATACGGCAATATTTTTCTTTCTGAAAATACAGGGCACAGGATCAGAAAAATAGATCCGGCAGGTATTATTACCACATATGCAGGATCAGTCAGCGGCTTTGGCGGAGATGGCGGTGCTGCTACAGCAGCAAAAATATCAAGCCCCAACGAAGTTGCCGTAGATACCTTCGGCAATGTGTATATACCGGATCAATCAAACAACCGGGTACGTAAGGTAACAACATCTGGCATTATCTCTACAATTGCCGGCACCAGCAGCAGCGGCTATAGCGGTGACGGCGGCGCTGCCACTAATGCTAAAATGTTCCTGCCAAATGACATAGTTGTCTCTCCTTCCGGAGACGTTTATGTTGCTGAAAATATCAACAATGTGATTCGCATGATAACGCCGGCAGGTATTATTTCCACATTTGCAGGTACTAACATACTTGGATTTTCCGGAGATGGCGGACCCGCAACAGCGGCAAAGGTGCACGGGCTGGCTGGCCTATGTCTAAACGGAGCAGGCGAGATGCTCTTATGTGATCAGGATAACCAAAGAATCCGGAAAATAGATGCTTCAGGCATTATCAATACGATTGCAGGAACGGGCGTATCTGGTTTTAGTGGGGATGGAGGAATGGCAACTTCGGCCAATATAAAACGTCCAAACAAAGTAATTGAAGACAAATTTGGGAATATTTACATTGCAGATATGGACAACCACCGAATCCGCAAAATAACAGCAGTACCAATTCCTAATGTAGCGCCCGCATTCGTTGACGGCAGTACAAAAACGGTCTTTGCCTGTCAGGGTGTTGCAACAGATATCAGCTATATGTTCTCTATCACCGATCCCGACCTAGCACAAACTGAAACATGGAGTGCAGGTACGGCTCCGGCCCACGGCTCACTCGCAGCCTCATATACCACTACTTCTACAGGCGGAACCCTGATCCCGACAGGCATTATATATACACCTGCAGGTACTTATTCAGGTACTGATGTATTTACTGTGGAAATCTCAGATGGTACTGCCACTATTATTGCAACAGTAAATGTGACCGTTAATCCTATGCCGTCAATAGGTGTCATTACCGGTATAGACAGCGT
>JAOQAP010000166.1 GCA_025963465.1 Flavipsychrobacter sp. | reverse complement strand
CTAAAGAACTTTTCATCCTGCTTATACCCCATGCCGTTATCTATAAGTATCTTATAGTTGCCATGCTCTATCAGCAGGCAGCGCATGGCCCAGCTGCACATATTGTTCTCGTCAGCAGGGTTGGCTTTGTTCCACATGCTCTTTGGCACCACACCAAACATAGCGCCACCATCCAGCTTAAAATGTCCCGCATTAACTGTGTATACTCTCATAAAAACGACCCCCAACCCCTAAAGGGGCTTTTCCTTGTTATTAAATAATAAAATTAACCCCCAAAACCCTGAAGGGCTTCCTTCATTCCCTGTTCAAATTTATCAACATTTTTCTAAAACAATCATTCAATAGTATTACAATCCTGATGTTTTCGACCTGAAGCTAAATAGCAGGTTCCCCCTTTAGGGGGACAGGGGGTATTCTGATAGCTCTGTACAAAATCAGTGCCCCTATCGCAAAGAACGTTATGAGGGCTATAATTGCACTCCTCATATTCATGATGCTGTCTATATAGCCAAACGAGATCATGCCAATAACGATAGCCAGTTTTTCTGTCACATCATAAAAACTGAAGAACGAAGTTGTATCATGCGTTACCGGCATCAGCTTGGAGTAAGTAGAGCGGCTAAGCGATTGTATGCCACCCATTACCAGCCCCACTATAGAAGCCAGTATGTAAAACTCAGTAGCCGTTTGCGTGTAATATGCTGCTATGCATATGCCTATCCACATAAGCACTACAAAGAACAATACCGGCAGGTTGCCAAACAGGTTGGATAATTTTGCCATTATGTAGGCTCCTGCTATCGCTACCAGTTGTATCACCAGTATCACAGTTATCAGCTGGCTGGTTTCCAGTTTCAGCTCCTTGCTGCCAAAGAGTGCAGCGGCAAGCATTACTGTTTGCACCCCCATACTGTAAAAGAAAAATGCGCCCAGGTAGGTCTTCAGAACAGGTAATGTCTTTATCTGCTTCCATACATTGCCCAGCTCATAAAAGCCTGCTGAAATGAGGGTGTGGCCTGGTTTTCGTGGCAATGCTTTTCCATTGGGTAGTTTGAAAAAAGTGATCTGGGCAAAGCCCACCCACCACAGCCCAACCAGGAAGAAGGATAGCCGTGGGGCAAATGAATCATCTTTGATGCCGAACCATTGAGGCTGCAGCACGAATATGAGGCAAATGATCTGTAATATCACGCTGCCTATATAGCCATATGCAAAGCCTTGGGCACTCACTCTGTCACGCTCGCCTTCAGTTGCTATCTCTGGCAGATAGGCATTGTAAAATACGATGCTGCCGCAATAGCCTATCGCTGCCAGCGTAGCGCAAATGACGCCCAGCTCCAGCGTATCGCCCTTGAAGAAATACAGGCAGCAGCAGGATATGGATCCCATGTAGCAGAATAGCTGCATGAACCGTTTCTTATTCCCTTTATAGTCTGCTATAGAAGACAGGATAGGGGAGAGCATAGCTATGATGAGGTATGCCGCTGCTATAGAGTAATCGAATAAAGAACTGTTCTTGAATTTTATACCGAAGAAGGATACTGTATCATTTACTACAGTACCATCTTTTGTAATAGAGGTTACCGCATTGTAATATGCGGGGAAGATGGTAGAAGTAATAACAAGATTGTAGGCAGAGTTGGCCCAGTCATACATAGACCATGCGCGGTGCAGGGACTTTGATGATCGCTTATCGGCAACTATACCAGGAATACTATCCATGTGGCTAAAGTAGTGGATTTTTTGGTGTCTGATACTTTGGCCTGCTGGGTAATAATTATTTAATGATCGTAGTTAAGCACAATGGGACTGAGAAAGCGGTTAACACCACTGCCAATTTCTATGCCTCTTATGTCCTCTATCACTATTTTCACAGGCTGGTGGCTGTATTTTTTCACCAGTTCCAGTTCTGCGGTGGTCAGCGTGTTTCCTTTAGTATCATATGGGCCAAATACCTCGCCTCCTTTTGGGTAGAACGAGATCGAAAAATGAGTTACTTTAAATACCTCGTTCACATCTACTATCGCCGGGGCATTCATTATCTGTTCGCGGCTTGCCTTGCCCGGTTCCATATTTCCAAACCGAATAGACGGTTCCTTTTTATTGTTTTGCGCATTGGCCTGCACAAAAAACAGCACTGATAATACGAGCAATAACATTGGTTTTTTCATAAGGTCATTCGCTAGGTTACTAAAGATACTTATCTTTTCATTTTAAACTATGAAATGTACAGATAATATATGGTTCCGTCTTTACAATAAATTGGATGCCTGTTTTTTTAAAAACAGACCTATTTTTGTTAGTTTATTAAGACATTTTTTTGACTTTAACGATGCTATAGTATGAGTATAAGCGCCATAGTTCGGCCAGCTACTGCGAATGATTACGGATTTGTCCATAAGCTGATAAAAGAATTCGCGGTCTTTATCGGGACACCGGAAAAAGTAATGATTACGGCAGAGCAAATGCAACAGGATAATGACCTGTTTAAATGTCTTGTTGCCGAATACGATGGTGAGATAGTAGGGTTTGCTACTTACTTTTTCTGTTTTTATTCATGGACCGGCAAGAGCCTTTATCTTGACGATCTGTATGTTGTAAATGAACATCGTGGCAGGCAGCTCGGTACTCGGTTTATGGAGGAGATATTTAAGATTGCGCGTGAGTCAAACTGTAAAAAAGTTCGTTGGCAGGTATCTAACTGGAACACAAAAGCCATCGAATTTTACAAAAAGCAGGGTGCCAGTATAGATGAAGTAGAAATAAATTGTGACGTGGTATTTGAAAAGAATTAAAAGGCAGTCCCCGGTGTGCATAGTTGCTCCGTCGGATGTGGGATATTCCGTGAGATGAATAGGTATAAAAACAAAGGAGACCTTTGCCAGCAACGCAAACAATTTTTTATGATAGTACGAAAAGTGCTTTATCATAGATTTTTCTCCTTGCTGTTATCATCCTTCTGTACGACCTTTACAGGAGCATAAGACACATTTGCAATTTTATTAGGATTATAAAAGAAAATCTTTGCGTCATTGCGCCTTCGCGGTAAAAAGCTAAATCCTCCGGGAACCGGAAATAAGCAGAAGTTTACCGGAAGTAAATCTCAGACCGGAAATAAATTCTGCTTCCCGCAAAACCGGAAGTAAACCGGAAATATATCCGGCGATCCTTTCTTCCATCAATCCCGGTTCAGATAACTTCCGTTTCCCGCAAAAACCGGAAGCAACCGGAAGTACACCCGATATCTTTTCCCTCAATTGATCTAGGCTTAGTGATCTTACGCTCCCTGCAAAAAACTGGAAGCGATTCCGCAACTTATTACTTATAAAACGTTGGTTTTCAAATAAATCATTCAAGCAGTTTATTAAGGGCATATCGGAAGTACCTGAGTTTAAATTAAAAAAAAGGGAAAGCCCATTTAGGGGTTTGGGGTTTGGCTTACCTTTGCCCCATGGGATACAAAGGAATACCAACTGGTGAAGTGCTGACCTGGATAAAGGAACACTACCTGGGCAAAGAAGTGACCGACTCCCGCAGTGATGCAGGTAACTGGCTGCGGTTTACGCTGGAGCATATAGAAAAGGGTAGTGCGCGCGTTAATATGCTGGTACGCAAAGAAATGACCAACCCATACGGGCATATACATGGTGGTATGATGAGCCTGGTCATAGATGAGTCTATAGGATGGGCAGTAGTAAGCATGGATACAGACCAGCACTATACGTCACTCACATTGAATGTAGATTTTTTGTATGCAATAAAAGAGGGCGAGCGGCTCAGGGCTGAATCTAAGGTGCTGCGCACCGGCAAAAAGATCATAAATGTAGAATGCCATGTGTATGATATGGCAGGCAATATACTGGCCAGGGCCAATAGCAATCTTATAGCTACGCATATGGGGTGGAAGGAATAAACCCTTTATACATTATTTACTTTTTCACCTATAACTTATTACTTTTGTCACCTCATTATGCTGAACGGTAAGAAAATAGTAGTGGTAATGCCTGCATACAATGCGGCACGTACCATGGAAAGAACTTATAAAGAGATCCCTTTCGACATCATAGACGATGTGGTGCTTGTAGATGATAACAGTCGCGACGATACGGTGGCCGAGGGCCAGCGTCTTGGCATAAAGCATATAGTAAAGCACGAAGTGAACAAAGGCTATGGCGGCAACCAGAAAAGCTGCTATAAAAAAGCCCTTGATCTTGGTGCTGATATCGTTATCATGCTGCATCCTGATTACCAGTATACCCCTAAGTTGCTGCATGCCATGTCTTCTATCATAGCGATGGAAGTATATCCAGTAGTACTGGCTTCACGTATATTAGGCAAGGGTGCGCTCAATGGTGGCATGCCTATGTATAAGTATGTATTTAACCGTTGCCTCACTTTGTTTGAGAACATCATGCTGTCGCAGAAGCTGAGTGAATATCACACAGGTTACCGCGCTTTCAGCGCAGAGGTTATCCGTTCTATAGATTTCACACACAACAGCGACGATTTCGTTTTCGATAATGAAATGATCTCGCAGATATTCATGAATGGCTATGAGATAGCTGAGGTTACCTGTCCTACAAAGTATTTTGAAGAAGCGTCCAGCATCAATTTCAGCCGTAGTATGAAATATGGCAGAGGGGTGCTCCGTGTTTCGTTAACGCACCGCCTTCATAAGTGGGGGCTAATGAAAAGCAAACTTTACGGCAAGCCTAAATAGGCTTAATATTCTGTTCCGTTATAAAAGACTTTAAAGATGCCCTGGCCTATCTGGTAGGTGATCACATCATAGTTCAGTTGCCAGTTGGTAAGCTCAGCATTGGTCACATCGTAGGCCTCGCCATCTGAGAACAGGCGTAATGTGCCGCTGGTATTCATATAGGCCACAGAGTTGTATTGAATATTAAAGTTGCTGGGATAGTAATTCTCCATTTGCGTTATTTCACCCTTGTAGTATATTTTGAACATGCCGCCGGGATCTTTATAAGCAATTATATTATCGCCCACCTGGTAAGTAGGGTTCATAAACCCAATAGTGTGTACACTATCGCCCTGGAAAACTTTAAAATAACCGTTGCCTGAAACAAAGGCTACGAGATTATCTCCTGCTTTGTAGGAAAGAGGTGAGAAGTCATCTATTACGAATGTTTGCCCGTTATGAAATATCTTGAACTTGCGGTCTATGTCCACATAAGCAACGGTATTCCTTCCTACATCAAAACTGGTCACATGATAATCTTCCTGGGATATGGTATTGCCACGGAAAAATATTTTAAACTGGTTAGCGAAATTATCGTAGGCTATTATATTGTCCGATACTTTGACGTGCGGTAACACGCTATCGGGCACGTAAGTTTCTACCGTGTATATCTGGCTATTGTAGTATGCCCTGTATTCGCTTTTGTAACTGTCGAAAAACAACACCACGCTGTCACCCACAAAATACTGGTCGCACACACCTGTCAGGTTTTTGGTAACCCCCCTGTCAAAAACGTTCAGCGATTTTTGGTTCAGGAATGCAACCAGGTTGTCTGTAACATAAAAAGCATTAGTAAAGCCAATGTTCACATTACGCACACTGCCGTTATAGTATATTTTGAAAGAGCGGGAGTTATCAAGGAAAGGAATTGCTGTACGGCCTATTTTTATGGTGTTTGGTGGCAGGAAGTCTGCTTTCCTTATCATTCCATGGTCCCACACCATAAGCTGGTTCTGTATATCAACAAATGCGGAAAGTGGCTGCGCTGATATATGCAGTATGCAACAGGTACAAAGTAGCAGACTGGAAATAATAGAACGCATAAAGGGCTTTTTTGCGTGTAAGATAATCATAAATGAGACAAAATGTAAGGGAAGAACGTTGTATTGACGTTATTTATTGGAGCTTATCTGAAAAAGAAAAGCCAGCCTGAGAACAGGCCAGCCCCTATAAACCCTATCACTATGAAAACGGGCGCAGAATCAGATAATTCTGCAAAACCTTTAAAATGTTTTCGTTTTTCAACGGGCGAAACAAGTTTCTTAAAAAAGCCAGCCTGAGAACAGGCCAGCCCCTATAAACCCTATCACCATGAAAACATCTTTATAATGAGTTTTAAAATTGTTTCAGAGTTAACACTGCAAAGATACTGTTCCTTTTTCCGTCAAACAAAATTTTTGAGCAATTTTTACAAGATTTAAACAAATGTGAATAATCTTGTGAATATCACCCTCTGTTTGACCGCCAAACAAATACTATTTTTTCTTTTTAGGAGAAAACATAGCCAGCATCCTGCGGCCTTCCATTTTTGGCATTGATTCCAATGCGCCGTATTCTGCCATACGCTCTGCAAATTTCAGCAGCAAAAGCTCTCCACGTTCCTGGAACATGATAGCACGACCCTTGAACTGAACATAGCATTTTACTTTATTGCCGTCCTGCAGGAACTTTTCAGCATGTTTTGCCTTGAAATCAAAGTCATGCTCATCGGTATTTGGCGTAAAACGGATCTCTTTTACTTCAGATTGTTTTGCTTTTGCTTTTTGCTCCTTATCCTTTTTCTTTTTCTCGTAAAGGAATTTCTTATAATCAATAAGGCGGCAAACCGGCGGAACTGCATTAGGAGAGATCTCAACAAGATCTACTTCTTTTGCAAGGGCAATTTTCAATGCTTCAGCCAGCGGATATACTCCCGGCTCTACATCTTCACCTATCAGACGTACTTCTACGGCTGTTATTTCGTTATTTAAACGGTGTTCATTTACAGGTACCCTGGGCCTGAAAAAAGGTTTTGCTTTTGGTCTTTTCTGCATTAATGGATTTTAAAAATTATTGGCAAATATAAAATATTTGTTTATCAATTAATCAAAGGTATAGCACAATTTTTATTAATCATGTTAAACTAATATGGCCTGTTTTTGCCTTTGATCTGTTCTTTAACGGTATTTCTGATCTCTGTAATAAAGTCATTGACTGAAAAAGTGCCCTTATCACCTTCTCCATGCTTACGCACGGCTACTGTATTGTCGGCCATCTCTTTTTCACCGACAATAAGCATGTAAGGGGTTTTCATCAGCTCGGTATCACGTATCTTCCTGCCTATTTTTTCGCTACGGTCGTCTACTTCAGCCCTAATATCATCCTCTTTCATGGTTGCAACCAGGCTGTGTGCATATTCACTGTATTTGTCGCTTATCGGCAATACTTTCACCTGTAGCGGAGTAAGCCACAGTGGCAGGTTACCACCACAGTGCTCCAGCAGTACTGCTATGAAACGCTCCATGCTGCCAAATGGCGCACGGTGTATCATCACAGGGCGTTTGCGGGTGTTGTCTACATCCACATATTCCAGCTCAAAGCGCTCCGGCAGGTTGTAGTCTACCTGTATGGTGCCCAGCTGCCATTTACGGCCCAGTGCATCACGTACCATGAAGTCGAGCTTAGGGCCATAGAAAGCAGCTTCGCCATATTCTATCACGGTTTTCAATCCTTTATCGTTAGCAGCATCGATAATTGCCTGTTCAGCTATCTGCCAGTTCTCTTCAGAGCCTATGTATTTGCTGCGATCGTCTTTGTCACGCAGCGATACCTGTGCAGTATATTCTGTAAAGCCTAAGGTTTCGAATACATACAGTACAAGGTCTATTACCTTTTTGAATTCAGCAGATACCTGCTGCGGCATACAGAACAGATGTGCATCATCCTGGGTAAAACCACGTACGCGTGTCAGGCCATGCAGCTCGCCCCTTTGCTCATAACGGTATACGGTACCAAACTCTGCAAGGCGCAATGGTAGGTCTTTGTACGAACGCGGCGATGAAGCGTATATTTCACAATGGTGCGGGCAGTTCATCGGTTTCAGCATGAACTCTTCACCTTCCTGTGGTGTTGTAATGGGGCGGAAACTATCCTTGCCATACTTCTCCCAGTGGCCCGAGGTAACATACAATTGCTTGCTGCCTATATGCGGAGTGATAACGGGAAGATATCCTGTTTCTATCTGAGCCTTTTGCAGGAACTGCTGCAGGCGTTCGCGCAGCATAGCGCCCTTAGGCAGCCACAAAGGAAGCCCGCTACCTACTTTTTCAGAGAAGGTGAACAGTTCCAGTTCCTTGCCCAGTCTGCGATGGTCGCGCTTTTTAGCTTCTTCCAGCAATACAAGGTATTCATCCAGTTCTTTCTGAGCAGGGTAGGTAACACCGTATATGCGGGTAAGCATTTTGTTCTTTTCATTACCACGCCAGTAAGCGCCTGCTATATTGGTCAGCTTTACTGCTTTTATGAAACTTGTATTAGGTATGTGAGGGCCACGGCACAGGTCGGTAAAATTACCTTGTGTATAAAATGTGATTGTGCCATCATCAAGGCCTTCCAGCAATTCTATTTTGTATTGGTCGCCTTTTTCTGTGAAGTAAGCAACGGCCTTGGCTTTAGCTACATCTTCTCTTTTGAAAGTGCTGTTTGCCTTTGCCAGCTCTTTCATTTTGTCTTCAATTTTCTTCAGGTCGTCTTCGCCTAAAGTACGGTCGCCAAGGTCTATATCATAATAGAATCCGGTCTCTATAGCAGGGCCTATACCGAATTTTACACCCGGATATATAGTTTCCAAGGCCTCTGCCATAAGGTGAGCAGAAGAGTGCCAGAACGTCGATTTAGCATTTTTGTCATCCCACGTCAGCAGCTTTAATGAAGCATCACTGTTAATAGGCCGGGAAGAGTCCCAAACTTCACCGTTCACCTCGGCTGCCAGCACTTTGCGTGCCAATCCTTCACTTATTGATTTTGCAACGTCTGCTGCGCTTGTGCCTTCAGGGTACTCCCTCACTGCGCCATCGGGTAATGTAATATGTATCATAATAGTTTAAAGATCAAAAAAGTCAAAAAAAGCTGAATGTATTTAAAATGAATGGCTCCGACAGTCATAGACCATCGGAGCCGATAGTCACAAATGGTTATTAAAAGTTCGTATACTTAACAATATACTTCATCGTATCAGGACGGATAACAGGTAAAGCCCAGCGGTGGTTCCTTGCATCAGGATACGTGGAAATGACCGTAAAATGCAGCATGAACGAGCTCTGGCTGAAATCAGTGATCTCTGCATTGTATATGCTGATCTGCGGAGTAGCCAGAGTATCTATGCGGTATTCCCATATTGAATCGAGCTCTACAACAGGGCCGTGTGCCGGAGTATCAAAAACACCTACCAGTGTATCCAGTACCAGTGTGCTGCCATCATTATATATTGTGTCGAAATGCACCGGGATAATGGTTGCACTAGCAGAATACAGGTTGTTGAAGCCATTATAGAAATCTATGTTACCTCCATTATTGGTGAGCTGCCATACAAAAGGTATTTTATCGGCGTCACTTGCATTGCACTTGAGCGCGCCGGAAAATACTGCGGCATGCTTTTGTGAATCAAATACGATATAGTCGTCTTTACGGCAATCAGGTATGAAATTAAGGTACTGAAGGGTAGTATCTTTATTGCCATAAGGCAGCTTTTTTGTAAAAGTACCTCCGGCTATTTTCCATTTGCCAGTACGCAACATGCTTTCTCTGTCCGGAGCAGCAGGAGTAGGTCTTTTGTTACAGGCGACGAACAGAAGTATAACCGACAAGGTCAGCACAAAGTATTTGGTCATTTAAAAAGTATTTAACCCTAAAACTAATAAAATATATTGAAGCTAAAAAACAGGGGGCTAAATTAGTTCTTTTTTCGTTTTTGTAATGTGCAGTACCGGGGTTAACTAAATGTGGGGATAAGTGCAATATTTTGTAACTTTATACAAATTTTCTGATGTAGAAAATGTATTTTTATAATATATTGAGTTGTGCATGAGTAAACCTATACCTCCTATAAACCTAATGTTCGATCATAAGCATGACAAAAGGCAACAAAAAGGCCGTGTGACAAGAAGCACTGCTGGGCTTCTGCCTTTTTTTTTATTGTTATTTGTTTCCTTTTTCATCTCGTTTACTACAAAAGCACAGCTGACCGCATCATTTACTGCAGATGATACTTCGGGCTGTGCCCCGGTTATTGTTCACTTTACCAATACTTCTACTAACGCCACCAGCTATTTCTGGGATCTGGGGAATGGCAATACTTCTACACTTAAAGATGCAGCCGGTACTTATGCTGCAGCGGGTACTTATACAGTAACGCTTACTGCCTTTGCCGGCAGCGCCAGCAAAACGTATACAATGACCGTGAATGCCTATGCGCACCCGGTAGTGATATTTTCTTCAGCCACAAGATCTGTATGTCCCGGGATACCGGTATCGTTTACCAATTCCAGTGTAGCAAATTGCTGGGGGACATTGTCCTACAAATGGAGCTTTGGTGAAGGTGGGTCAAGCACATCCGCAACGCCTGCCTATGCTTACACATCACCCGGAAGCTATACGGTAACGTTGCTTGCTTCGAATAATGGTGGTTGCGTAAGCTCGACGAGCATGAGCAATTACATTTTTGTAAATACTCCTGCCGCTATAAGTTTTGGCGTGTCTTCAGGGTTTATCTGCAAAGCACCGGGTTCTGTATCTTTTACAAACCTTACTACCGGAGCAGCACCGATCAATTATACATGGCGGTTTGGCGACGGGGGGACTTCAGGTTTAAAAACGCCGTCGCATTCCTACACAACGCCAAACAAAACCTATGATGTAACACTTATAGCGCAGGATGGGAATGGTTGTGTAGACAGCCTGCAAAAACCTGGTTTTGTATCTACAGGAAAGCTGACGGCTAACTTCTCTGCTCCCCATGATTCATGCCAGTTCGTGCCACTTACTTTTTACAACACCAGTACCACACATACTACGAGCAAATGGACGTTTGGTGACGGTACTAAGGCAACAGGAGATACTGTAAAACATAACTATTTAGCTACGGGTACCTATAATGTGAAACTGGTAATAACAGACGGGACCTGTGCAGACAGCATCACGAAAACAGTTACTATCGGAAGACCGACAGGAAGTAGTTTTGTGGTCACACCTGTTGGAGCATGCTCCGGAATAAGGAGTCGTACATTTACTGCTTCTATGCCTGCAGGAACTACGGCAAGCTGGATATCAAACATACACGGTTCTATGGGTACAGGTAATCCACTTACCTTTAATTATCCAGTAGGTGGTGTTATTGATGGTATCACACTGATTGTAACCGACAAATTCGGTTGTAAGGATTCATTGATAGATATAAAAGATACAGTAGCGAGTTTGGTTGCCCTGATCAGCGGTAAGCCATTTGAAGGTTGCGTGCCACTTACGGCTAACTTTACTCCAGAGGTTTTTGGGAAGGCATATACTCCTTTTGGATATTATCCTCCAGACCAGATCGTTACTTTTCCCTATCCTTACGCAGTAGCCAGCTACCTCTGGGATTTTGGAGATGGATCGCCTAAGTCAATGCTCGCAACGCCCGTACATACCTACACGGCAGAAGGTGCATATGATGTATACTGCGAAGTAACTACAGTGAATGGTTGTAAAATCCTGGCTTTGACTCCGGCGAGAGCGGGTGCAACAGTACCTGTAGCCTCATTTACAATGGACCGTAACCGGACATGTTCCGGGCAGCCAACAACCTTTACCTCCACATCCACAGGTACGATCACTGATTATGCCTGGGCCTTTGATACACTAGGAGACTCCCACGCCAAAGATACTGTGTTCAAGTTTACAGTGCCCGGTATACATGAGGTGCGACTGGAAGTGTCAAATAATGGTTGTGTAAGCTCAAGGTATAAATTGCTGGATACAATAGACTCACCCGGGGCCAGGATAGTATATAAGTATACTTGTATCCCGGTCAATGGAGTCGCCTTTTCCGACACACTCAATGGTGATAATACTCATCTCTGGCAGTTTGGAGATGGCGCTACATCTACGGCCAACAGCCCGGTTCACTTATTTCCTGCATTGCAGACATATAGTGTGACGCTAACAACCTACAATGCTGCCACGGGATGCAGAGACACGAATACCATAGATGTTTCCCTGGAGCGCATAACCGCCCGGTTAACCCCCGACCATTCGACCATATGTAAAGACCGTGCTGATACAATAACGGCAGTGATCACACATGTTTTGGTAAACAAGGTGTTGTCAGGAAAGAAATCCCTGGCATTAGAAAAATACACGACACGCACACAATGGTATTTTAATAATGTAGCAATAGATACCGGTTCCCCAAAATCCAGACCTGAAGACATAAAAAGCCCTATAGGCGATACTGCCAGGATTTTTATCAATAGATTTGGCCGGGATACCGCAATGCTGATAACCACCAGCAATTGGGGTTGCCTGGATACAACAAAAGTTGAGATCATAGCAGCCAAGCCCAAGGCTAATTTCAGCAATACGCCTGCAGGTGGCTGTGCTCCTCTCCCCGTTACATTTAAAGACCTGAGTACGGATGCACCCGGAACGTCACTGACGAACTTTACGTGGGCGTTCGGCAGTGATGACCCGGTAACGGTTACAACATCATCAATAGTGCATCCTTATTCGGCATCCGGCACATACACGGTCACGGAATATGTGACTGATAACATAGGCTGCTCAGACACCATAACAAAAACTAACGTTGCGCTGACCATCAACAACCCTAAAGCCGCATTCTCGGTAAATGCTAAGACATGCGTAGGGCTCACTTCTAAATTTGACAATTTATCTACTGCCGGTACTTTCTTATGGAAGTTTGGCGATGGTGCAACAAGTACAGCCTCTGTATCTCCGGTTTTTCATACTTACTCTGTTGCAGGGGTGTATGATGTCACACTTATTATAACGAATGCGGGATGCAGGGATACGATGTTCGTACCCGGCGCAGTAACAGTGAACGTTGTGCCTAAGGCATCTTTTACATTAAGTGATTCCTTTGCTGTGTGCCCCCCACTAAGCGTGGATTTTAATAATACTACCACAGGGGCTACTTCATATGTGTGGACGTTCGGTGATGGTTCGTTCTCAGCCGCTACTTCTCCTTCGGATATTTATACTGCTATTGGTAAGTACAGGATAAAATTGCAGGCCGTTAACCAGTATGGATGTGTAGACACTGCGGTAGCTAATGCCAGCATATTCGGCTATGCGGGGGCGTTTACATATAGCCCTCTGAAAGTTTGCACTTCCTCGCCGGTACATTTTAAAGCATTGGTTTCAGGTGTTATAAAGGTCAAGTGGGATTTTAGCGATGGTATCATCGACAGTTCATTGGTTGCTGACACAATTTCTCATAGCTATTTAACAGCAAAATCTTATGTCCCTAAGCTGATATTGACAGATGGTGCAGGCTGTACGAGTATAAGC
>JAOQAP010000159.1 GCA_025963465.1 Flavipsychrobacter sp. | reverse complement strand
GTTACTACTTTGCCGGGAGATACAGTTTGTGCAGGTACAGCTGTAACCTTTACTGCTGGTTCTGGCGGTGGAGGTTCTTCTCCAAAATATCAATGGAAGGTAAATGGCAAGGATGTTGGTGCGGGCTTGTTGTCTTATAGCTATACACCGGTAGATGGTGATGTGGTTGGTGTAGAATTAACCAGCAATGCAACATGTATCTCTGCGCCTACAGCATTTGGTTTTGCAATAATGACAGTAATAACTCCGATTGTACCTGCACTGGTTCTTAGTGTAGATCCGGGAGTAAATGTTCCTGAAGGTGGCACTACTGTTACGTTTACTGCTACTATTACTAATAAAGTACCGGCGCCTACTTATCAGTGGATAAAGAATGGGATACCGATACCGGGCGAAGTAAACCCTACTTATGTTACTACAACGCTTGTAGACCAGGATACGATCAGCTGTCGCGTATATAGCGGTGGTAAGTGCAGTATGACGGCTATCGATAGGCTGCATATGCACATATACAAAGTTGGCGGTAATGAAAATCATGTAGGTGTTCAGAATATTACATCGGCTGATGCTGCTATCCGTGTATTGCCAAATCCAAGTAAGGGTATCTTTACTGTAACCGGCTCAACAGGCGTTAGTGTTGATGAAAGCGTATCGCTGGAAATGACAAACATACTGGGCCAGGTGATCTACAGGGGTACTACCGTTGCTAAGGATGGTACTATTAATGAGCAGGTGCAGCTGAATGGTGTTGCTAATGGCACATATTTGCTGAATGTCCGCACAGCGGCAATGCACAAAGTATTTCATATCATCATTGAGTAGTAATATTGCTCTATAGTATAAAAGAGAAAGGGAGCGATATTATCGCTCCCTTTCTCTTTTTATTGCTTTTCTAAGTTGTAGTTGCTGATTAGCCGAGATATACTTTCAGTGCGTTGCTATATCTTGCCTTTTGCAGACGCTTGATAGCACGCTCTTTTATCTGGCGGATACGCTCTTTGGTAAGGTCGTACTTTTCACCTATCTCTTCAATGCTTGGTCCTGCATCACCTTCTAGTCCGAAGTAAGCTGCCAGTATCTCTGCTTCACGAATGCTCAGTGATTTAAGAATGCGACGTATCTCGTTGCGGAGGGAGTCCTTCATTACATCATCATCCGTATCGCTGCTGCCTTCCAGCAGGTCGCCCATAGCCACATCTTCTGCTTCGTGTACTGGTGCATCCAGTGAAGTATGGCGTGTGTTGCTGGTGAATATGTTCGTAACTTCTGTTTCGCTCATATCCAGTATGTCTGCCAGTTCTTCTGTAGATGGCTCACGTTCATTTTCCTGCTCAAAAGCAATGAATGCTTTATTTGCTTTGTTATACGTGCCTATCTTATTCTGTGGCAGACGAACCAAACGGCCCTGCTCAGCCAATGCCTGTAAAATAGACTGGCGAATCCACCATACTGCGTAAGAGATGAATTTAAAACCTTTTGTTTCATCAAACCGCTGTGCAGCCTTGATGAGACCCAGGTTACCTTCATTGATAAGGTCACTCAGGGAAAGACCCTGGTGCTGGTACTGTTTGGCCACGGAAACTACGAAACGGAGATTCGATTTGACCAGCTTTTCCAGCGCGCGCTGGTCGCCCATGTGTATCTTCTGGGCAAGCGTGGTCTCTTCTTCAGGCGTGATCATAGATATCTTGCTTATTTCCTGCAAGTATTTCTCAACCGCCTGCGAATCCCTGTTCGTGATCTGGGTGGCAATCTTTAACTGCCTCATATGTACTTATTGTTTATTTCTTGAAAAAAGTCAACAATTGTGGGGAATTATAAATCTTTTCACAATTGTTATTTGCAATAGCACAAAATACGTTCCACAATTCATTAAAAATCATTAATAAATCTAAAAATGAACTGCGAATATGCTGAGATATGCGTAGGTACTTGCTTTTATAGGGGTATGAATTTTATTGATACACCTATAAATAAGGACTTAGCAACAAGACAACGTGTAATTGTGCTGCAAAATTATACCAATATGCCAAAAATGCTACCTTTGCGCCACATTTTCATACCAACTTTAACAAAACATGGAAAAAGATCTTTATCAACACCCCGATTATTACCTGGTAGACGAACTATTGACAGATGAACATAAGCTGATCAGGGATAGTGTAAGGGCATATGTAAAAAAGGAAATATCCCCAATAATAGAGGAATACGCTCAGAAAGCGGAATTCCCGAAACAGATCATCAAAGGTTTAGGCGATCTGGGCTGTTTTGGCCCGTTCGTTCCTCAGAAATATGGTGGTGCAGGATTGGATTACATTTCCTATGGTATCATGATGCAGGAACTAGAGCGTGGTGATTCAGGTGTTCGTTCTACGGCATCTGTGCAGGGATCTCTCGTTATGTTCCCTATCTACAAATTCGGTAGTGAAGAGCAAAAACACAAATATCTGCCTAAACTGGCTTCAGGCGAATGGATGGGTTGTTTCGGGCTTACCGAGCCAAACCATGGGTCGAATCCTGCAGGCATGCTTACCAGCTTTAAAGACGCAGGTGATCATGTAATACTCAATGGTTCTAAAATGTGGATATCCAATGCCCCGTTTGCAGATATAGCTGTGGTTTGGGCAAAAGATGAGAACGGCGACATTCGTGGGCTGGTAGTAGAACGTGGCATGGAAGGCTTTACAACGCCGGAAACGCATGGTAAATGGTCGCTGCGTGCATCTGCTACAGGTGAGCTGGTGTTTGATAATGTAAAGGTACCTAAAGCAAATATATTCCCTGAAATAAAAGGATTGAAAGGCCCGCTTACATGCCTTTCCAGCGCCCGTTATGGTATAGCCTGGGGTGCATTAGGCTGTGCAATGGACTGCTATGATACAGCATTACGTTATTCAAAACAGCGTATACAATTTGGTAAGCCGATCGCAGGATTTCAGCTCACGCAGAAGAAACTTGCTGAGATGATCACGGAGATCACCAAGAGCCAGTTGCTCAACTGGAGATTGGGCGTGCTGCGTAACGAAGATCGTGCTACACCGGCACAAATATCAATGGCAAAGCGTAATAGCTGCGATATAGCATTGAAGGTATCCCGCGAAGCAAGGCAGATACTTGGCGGTATGGGTATTACCGGTGAGTTCAGCATAATGCGCCATATGATGAACCTGGAGTCTGTTGTGACCTATGAAGGCACACATGACATTCACCTGCTCATTACAGGTATGGACGTCACAGGTATCAATGCGTTTAATTAAAACGATAACTTCTGACCGCATCAATCCATTCGGACGGGCATGATGTAGTTTCTTATTTTCTTAGTGCAAGACATTATTGTCTTGCACTTTTTTTATTTGTGAATTAACCGGTTATGAATTCATTGGCATGAATTTTTTAGGAGTAGTCAGAGTAATTGATCACACTAAAAAGAGCACCATGAAAAAGTTACAGATTTTCTCCGTTGTAGTTTTGTTATTGACACTCACTATGAGCAGTTGCCAGATAATAGGCGACATCTTTAAGGCTGGGGTAGGGGTAGGCGTTTTTGCAGTCGTAGCTGTAATAGGTCTTGTTATATTCCTTATAGCCAAAATAGGTGGGGCAGGTAAGTAAAACAATAGTCAAACCATTATTCAAAAATAAAAAACAAAAAAAAGATGAGCACATCAAAATTTTTTGCCGGCGCCCTGGTAGGGCTTGTTGCAGGGCTGCTGTTAGCGCCTGAGAAAGGAGAAGACCTGAGAAATGATATTGCCGATTCGGCTGAAAAATGGAAAAAGAAATTGTACAAAGTAACCGGTCAGGCATCTACTGAGCTCAGCGATCTGAAAGCAATACTGGAAGATGAAATAAGCGGCCTCAATGAAGATGTTCGCCACCGGCTTCTGACTATACTAAACGAAACAGAAGACAGCGCGAAGAAGATAAAACGCAATGTAGCTTCTGAACTGGGGTAACTCAGTTCAATAGTTTTGCCGAAGCAGGAGATAAACACTATCTCCTGCTTTTTTGTTTTATCATGCTATAAAATAAGCCTGCCACATTCAGGCAGGCTTTATTTGCTATCGAATTGATTTATATCGGATTTGCAGCCGTTGCATCCTCAGCCGATGGAGCATCATCCGGTGCCGATTCCAGGTCTCTATCCAGGGCATACAACGCTTCGCCACTGGCTTTTTCACCGCCGGCTATCTTAATTTTGTTCAGCAGGTTCATAGCAAGGGTTTCTTCTTCTATCTGCTCTTTTACAAACCACTGCATAAAATTCCATGTAGCCCAGTCCTGCTCATCATGGCTCATTTTTACCAGTTTGTATATTGCTGTAGTATTGTCCACTTCTGACTGGAATACTTTCTCAAAACAGTTTTGTACACTGGTAGGATCTGCATCCGGTGCCGGTATAGTTACTATCTTTGCTTTGCCACCTCTTTCCAGTATGTATTCCAGTACTTTCATCATGTGATTACGCTCTTCATTGGCATGACGGAATAGGAAGTTTGCAATGCCGTCAAACCCTTTATCACTGGCCCATGATGCATATGAAAGGTATATCTGCGAAGCATGTGCTTCTTTGGTCATCTGGGCATTCAATGCTTCTTCTATTGTTTTAGAAAGCCTGTTAGTATCCATGTGAATTTTATTTAGTGTGTGAATAAATTTATGTGTTCATAAATACACTATAGTAAAAAGGTGCCACGGGCGTTTTAGTGATTGATAATTAAAACACAAGAGGCGCATTTAATTTGCATTGACGTGTATGCTCAGTATATTTGCTTAAACAGTTTTAGCCATGATCCTCCAGCAACCACTTACCGATAACTTAGAGCTCATAGCCCGTCAGGTAGTGGAAGGCTTTATACTGGGGTTACATAAAAGCCCCTTTCATGGATTTTCAGTAGAATTTGCAGAGCATAGGCTGTATAACCAGGGTGACCCGCTCAGGCACATAGACTGGCGGGTATATGGGCGAACAGATAAACTGTTCATCAAGCGTTTTGAGGAAGAGACCAACCTGCGTTGCTGTCTGGTCTTGGATACATCCTCATCCATGCAGTTTCCAAAGGATGAAAAAAAGCTGAACAAGCAGCAATTTTCGTGTGTGGCAGCAGCCAGCCTGCTACAGTTACTGAAACGACAGCTCGATGCTGCTTCAGTCGCTTTATTTGACGAAAGTGTATATTATCTGTCCGACTGCCGGTCAGCCAACAGTCATTATCGCATGCTAATGACTGAGCTGCAGCGGACCTTGAATACTACTAACGAGAATAAAGTAACTAATGCTGCAAAAGCATTGCATCTTGTAGCGGAGCAAATGCATAAGCGTTCATTGATCGTAGTATTCAGTGATATGATGGACGATGCAGAACATATAGAGGATATGTTTTCTGCATTGCAGCACCTGAGGTATAATAAACATGAAGTGATCCTGTTTCATATAGTAGATGGTAAGCAGGAGCTGGCTTTTGAATTTGAAAATCGTCCATATGAATTTGTGGATATGGAAAGTGGGGAAAGAATAAAACTACAGCCACAGCAGATAAAAGATCAATATATTAGCAAAATGCATGATTTTCAGGAGCTGATTGAGAACCGCTGTCACCAGTACCAGGTCGATAGGATCGCGGTCGATCTGTCGAAGCCCGTAGAAGAGGTATTGCATGCTTTTTTAATTAAGCGAAATAAGTTGATGTAATAAAAGGATTTTTTCCTAACTTTGCATCCCGTTTGGAGGGTGTGAGTGCTGTTGGCAGTATATACCCATGATAATGAGTGGTTTTGATCATTTATTGTAAACTGCGAACGGCGAACTGAGATGAAGCATAACCGGGAATTTGAGATAGCCTGGCAGGGATTAAAACCCGGACCACACACCTATGTGTACGATATTAATGATCGTTTCATGCAGGAGCGTGAGGTTGATGATAGTTTTAAGGACTGGAATGCTAAAATAACCCTTGTGTTCGATAAGCATGAGAATTTCTTCATGCTGCACTTTGACATAGACGGGCAGGTAACAGTGCCTTGCGACAGATGCGGCGATGATTTTCAGCTGAAGCTGTGGGATGAATTTGATCTTGTTATTAAACTGACAGGCGATGATTCAGAGGATATAGAAGACGAGGATGATGTAGCTTTTATACCAAGGAGTGAAACAGTGATAAATATAGGTGACTGGCTCTATGAATTTTTGATGCTTAGTATACCTTTGCAACACATTCACCCGGAGAATGAAAAAGGAATATCGGGATGTAATCCAAAGGCGCTTGAGCTGCTGGACCAACTCTCGGAACACCCCGACAAGGCTGCAAACCCATTATGGAAAGGCCTGGAGGGAATAAAGGTGGAAGACGATAAAAAGTCGAAATCAAAGAAACAGAAGTAGTATTTAATCAGTATAAGTTAACAACAATAAATAAAGTAAAATGCCTAATCCTAAAAGACGACACTCACAACAAAGAGGCGCAAAGCGTCGTACGCACTACAAGGCAACAGCAGAAACGTGGAGCATTGACAAAGTAACCGGCGAAAGCCATCTGCGCCACCGTGCGCACTGGGTAGAAGGGAAACTTTACTACCGTGGTAGAGTAGTTATGGATAAATCTCCGGCTACAGAAGGTGAAACAAATCAATAACTAACATTTTCAGTTAATGAAGATAGGGCTTGACATCATGGGTGGCGATTACGCACCCGCTGAGGCCATTAAAGGTGTGCAATTATACTTCCAGGAAGTGCAGGATCCGTCCGTGCATTTGCTGTTGATAGGTGATGCGCAGGCTGCTGCTCCTTTCATGTCGTTAATTGATGCTTACCAGCACCGCTATACGTTTATAGAGGCGTCTGAAGTTATAGGTATGCATGAGCATCCCACAAAAGCATTGAGAGAAAAGCCCAATTCCAGTATATCTATTGGATTTGGGCTTTTGCTCAAAGGCAAGGCCGATGCTTTCATCAGCGCAGGTAATACCGGCGCTATGATGGTTGGTGCTATGTACTCTGTTAAGTCTATTGAAGGCGTTCTTCGCCCTACAATTGCTACCCCTATACCCCGTATAGATGGTAAATTCAACTTCCTCCTGGATGCCGGTATCAATGCCGACTGCAAACCGGAACACCTCGTACAATTCGCACAGCTGGGCTCTATCTATTCACACAATGTGATGGGTGAGGAAAATCCGCGTGTTGGCCTGCTGAACATAGGTGAGGAAGAAGGTAAAGGCAACCTGCTGTGCCAGGCCACATATCCTCTTCTGAAAGAATTGCCGGGCATCAACTTCGTAGGTAATATAGAAGGCCGCGACATATTCCTTGATAAAGCAGATGTGATCGTTTGTGAAGGTTTTGTGGGTAATGTAGCCATCAAAATGGCAGAGTCTATTTACGACATCTTCAAAACGCAAAAAGGCATCTCTGATCCGTTCCTTGATAACTTCAACTTCGAGATATATGGTGGTACTCCTATACTCGGTATCAATAGTCCTGTAATGATCAGCCATGGTATAGCCCATGCGTTCGCATTCAGGAACATGATAGAGGCTACAGGAAAGATCATCAGCTCTGACCTTATGGGCTCGTTCAAAGAACGCTTCAAGCCTGCAGTAGCTTAATAATCTCGGTTCCTTTTATTTTCGTAATTTAGTAATGCGGAGGTTTTGCTTCGTAAAGGTCGTTTTTACGCGCCTTTCATTTTAATTATTCAACCTTAGCTTTGTGAAACGCATCTATTGTATTAGTGGTATGGGTGCCGATCACAGGATATTCAGCCGCCTGCACATACAGGGCTATGAGTTAGTTCCTGTAAAATGGGTGCCGTTCTCCGCATCTGATTCACTTGCCTCTTACGCCCCAAAACTGTCAGACACAATTAAGGATGAATATCCCATATTGCTTGGCCTGTCTTTAGGTGGAATGCTTGCAGTGGAAATAGGAAAGATCAGGAAGACGGAAAAGATATTACTTATATCCAGTGCAAAAGTTGCATCAGAGCTCCCGGCGATAGCAAGATCATCTTTTTCGAAAAACCTGGTGAAAATATTGCCTGCAGGATTGTTTCAACAGCCAAATTACATTACGTTCAAATTATTGGGTGCCGAGCACAAAAGTGACTGGCGGATATTGAAGGTAATGTTGGAAGATACACCTGCCGGATTTGTAAAATGGGCGTTGACAGCTATACTGTCATGGGACAATAAGGTTTGCCTGACCAATATAGTGCAGGTACATGGCACTGCTGATAAAACAATACCGCCTGCTAATGTTCACCCCGATCATTGGGTGAAAGGTGGAGGGCACATTATGGTGTATAATTGTGCAGCAGAAGTAGCAAGAGTAATAGAAAACGATTTACCTTAGTTAAATAAACAGCCCTGTAATGATCAGTTATAAGCTTTGGGATACGCCGGTAGGTAAGATGCGCATAGGTGCTACAGATGCCGGTATCTGCCTGTTCGATTTTGAGTACAGGCGCAGTATAGATACGATCATGAAGCGTATCGAAACACTGACAGGTGATACGTTTGCAGATGGAGATCATCAGCACTTCAAAGTATTGGAGCAGCAGATGACCGAGTACTTTACCGGGCAAAGAAAAGAGTTTGATGTTCCGCTTAATTTATTGGGAACACCTTTCCAGGTGAGTGTGTGGCAGGGATTGCTGCAGATACCTTATGGTGAAACACGATCCTATAAAAAGCAATCCATCTTCCTGGGCAATGAGAAAGCAATACGGGCAGTAGCCGGCGCGAATGGAGAGAATGGTATTGCCATAATTATTCCATGCCACAGGGTGATAGGTGAGAACGGCAGCCTTACAGGATATGGCGGTGGCCTGCAGCGCAAAAAATGGCTGCTCGATCATGAACGTAAACATTCCGGTAAAACAGGGCAGGCTGAATTGTTTTAGTCTTAAAACAATTGCAATTGATTATCGCCCGGTTTAGGCTTAGGAGGTTTCGCTTTTCCGAAAACAGTTCTTCCTCCGTACTTCCATGAATCATTGCGCTCACGCTCTATAAGCTGTTCAAAATTATTGTTAGGCTGGAAATCTTTTTCAAGCTGTTGCGCTGCCTTGCTCAGGCTTTTAATGGCTTCATTCTTATCTGTATTGCCCAGCTTGGCGCGCAGTATGCCCGTTTCCAGCGTCTTTATAGCTTCATCATACACATGAGTTGGCACAGGGAATGGATGCCCGTCCTTGCCGCCATGAGCAAATGAAAAACGTGCAGGGTCATCAAAACGGGACGGAGTTCCATGTATTACTTCGCTTACCAGTACTAACGATTGCAGCGTACGAGGCCCAAGGCCCTCCAATAGTAGTAGAGACTCCATATCCAGGTGCTGCTTTTCATAAGCTACTGCCAGTATACTGCCCAGCCGTTTGATGTCCACATCTTTTGCTTTTACATCATGATGCGACGGCATCACCAGTTTTCTTATTTCCGGAAGCAGTTTTTCAGGGTTTTCCTTTGTGAGTTCTAAAATTGCCGAGCGGGTAGCGTTCGCTTGCTTATCTGTGATATTGATGATCTGCCCTTGATTAGCGCCGTAAATAAAAGTATGCGGCTCTTCTACAAACGATGATAGAGTAGGTGAGTGCCAGTGATAGCGGCGGGCCATTCCATTGGCGCCATTCATGCCTTGCTGCACCACTGCCCAGTCGCCATCACTACTGAGTATGAAAGAATGCAGGTATAGCTGGTAGCCATCCTGTATAGCTGTATTATCTACTTTTGCAGATAGCTTGCTGCTTCTTACCAGCAGGTCGCCGTTCATGCCCGTACGCTCCGCTATGCGCAGTAGTTCTGATGGTGTTTCTTTAGAGTATTTGCCCTTGCCGCCACATATGTAAATGCCTAGGTCTTTCGATCGTTCATTTACTGAACGCTTAAGCGCACCCATAACAGACGTAGTAATACCGGAAGAGTGCCAGTCCATACCCAATACGCAGCCCAATGCCTGGAACCAGAATGGATCGCTAAGCCTTTGCAATACCGCACCGCGCCCGTATTCCAGTATTATCGCCTCTACAATAGCTACGCCCAGCTTGCTCATACGCTGATACAACCAGGGTGGTACCTGGCCATAATGTAGCGGCATATCAGCATAAGAACGGCTCATGACTGCAATTTACGAAGTATCTGCCTGACGGTTCGCGAACAGTTTCAGAGTAATTTCATAAATTGATGTTGCTATAATGTATGTAATTTGACAAATTATTAGTTAAATTTGTGAATAACATTTCATAAAAACATGAATTAACTTACTATATGAGATATATCCTCCCCATTCTTGCCTTAAGTATATGTTTTACAGCTTGTGAAAAGAAACAACCAAGCCGCGCCTGCTACTATTGTGTCAGGAATGATTCTGTTACTTCTAATATACCGAAGCTGGCAGATCCAAAGCACTTTACTACAGCATCAAACCTGTGTGATATCACAACTGACCAGAGAGATGTGTACGAAAAGATAAATACACATAACGATACAACTTTCAATCACGGCGATACAGTCGTGGTAAATCACGTAAAAACTACCTGCACCTTTAATTTCTAAGGCTTAGCGGCTTTTTACGTTAATAATTAATTTCAGAAACGGGCACAAGGGGTATTCCTCTTTGTGCCTGTTATTTTATGTGTCGGGCTGATATACCGTAAAGAACACTGGAAACCACCGTTTCTGTTGGAGGAAGAGTTGAGTGGCGCATAACTATAATCGTATCCTATACCTACCCGAAAGTTTTGAAATGTTACTCCCGCCGTAATGATGCTGTTATCGGGACTAGAATACCATGCGCCCGCAAATATTGATGTAGTTCCTTTGGCGCGAGGTTTGTGCATGTTCACTTTATAATCAAATTCATTTCCCGCTATCAGCTCATTCCCGTTTACACTTCCTGTATTATATACCACTTCCGGGCGAAAGGTTAGCCTTTTTGATATAGCCCAATTAGCGCCGGTACTTGCCACCGCTTGCCTGTTAAAACCCATGTCTTTATTTCTCTGTTTCTCTGTTGCATTCTTTGACTGAACAAAGTTGTATGCGGCAATGCCAATGGTATAATCAAAACTTGTACTGGAAGCATGAGCAAAAGAAATACCCGTACTTAATGGATAGTAGATAATGGCGTTTCCTAGCCCGGTAGGATGTACAGTAGGAGTACCGAAGTATAGCTTATCGAGGTTGAGAGTGTGGTGCTCGTATCCTGATTGCAACCCTATTGATAATTCGCTTTTGTGAAAATGTACACTATCATTAACTGTTTTGATATTGATATGATAAGCAATGGAAGCAAGGCCTTGAAAATCGGTAAGATCGCCGTCTCCGGCTTTTCGCTTAATTAATTGTAACCCGGCAGCTAAATAACTGCCTTTCTTACCCGTAACTATAGGGAGGTCGAATGCAGAGCCATAATTTATTTCGGGAACCGTCACGCTTGCCCAACGGCTTTCATATATCGTGCTCATACGAATGCTTCCGTTAAAGCTGCCTGTATAGGCCGGGTTAACGGTTGCTGGTGTGGCACTCAATGGCGAGTAGCGGATATCCTGCGCACGGGTATTGGCAGTACTTAAGAGGGCAGTAATAATAACTGCATAGGTAGATAGTGTTACCTTTTTCATAGAACTTAGTTTGATAGTGATCAATAACAGACTATAATATTAATAATAATTCCTGATAAAAATTAAAAATATTATCGATTAGTCTGCAATTAATACCGTCGCATCAGGTTAGGTCATCAGCTTTTCCAGTTTCAGGAAGCCGTCAGAGGCGTTGAGATTTTCCCACAACATTTTGTAAATGAAGGTAGCTATGGGTATCTCAATAGAGAACTCTTTTGAAACAGATTGCATACCTCTTGCTGCATAATAGCCTTCCGCTACCATGTTCATCTCCAGCATGGCTGCCTTTACAGAATAGCCTTTACCTATCATAGCGCCGAATGTACGGTTGCGGCTATGCAGCGAATAGCAGGTTACCAGCAGATCGCCAAGGTAAGCGCTGGTATGAAAATCCGGGTGCTCATTAGATGGATGCACCTTCTCAAAATGGTCTTGCAGGAAATGATACATTTCCCTGTAGCAATTAGTGATGTAAACGCTCAGGAAGTTATCTCCGTAATCAAGTGCATGAGCTATACCTGCGCCTATAGCGTAAATATTTTTTAGCACCGAAGCGTATTGTGCGCCCCATATATCATGGTTGCAGGTAGTATTCAGGTAAGTTGAATTGCGGAACGCATCAGCCACAGCACAGGTCAAAGCATCGTTAAGCCCTGAAAAGGTTAAATACGACAGGCGTTCATCGGCTACTTCCTCTGCATGGCAGGGGCCCGTGATCGATGTATACTTTTTAATATCGTAATCAAAATTAGCTGTAAGGAAGTCGTTCAGTAAAAGATTGGTATCGGGAAGAATACCTTTAATTGCTGAGATAACATTCTTTTGCTGCCATACACTCTTGTCTGCCTGCTCTATTACTTTCTGCACATAAGCTGATGGCACTGCTACTATCACCGTATCGCAGCTCTGCAGCATTGCATTCAGGTCATTGGTTGGCTTTATGCTTTCCGGCATGAACCGCACTGATGTAAGATAATGAGGATTGTGCTGTCTGTTCCTGAGATGGGTAATAGCTTCCTCGTTGCGCACCCACCAGTGAATGGAATGCCCGTTATCCGTCAATATCTTAGCCAGTGCAGTGCCCCAGCTACCGTTACCTATTATACCTATCTCACCTAGTTTCTTGTTGCCCAATGCAAATATGTTAATGAAGAATGTTAGTCTTTACTCTTAGTTTCAAACAGCTTGTCTTTGTCTGTTACTTTCACTTTGGTCTTATCTTTCAGTGTGCGTGCTATAGCTCCATAGGGTGCTATTACCACCTGCTCACCTTCTTTCAGGCCTTCTGTTATCTGCAGGTATTTATTGTCCTGCAGGCCTGTTTTTACATCACGTAGTTCCACGGTATTTGTGCTAGTGTTAAGCACAAAGGCTACCTGGCGTATATTGTCCAGTACAGATGTGTTTATGTCCTTGTTCTTTATACTGTCGGGCCAGTCGCGTGTGGTAATCTCATTTACCGGTACCGACAATATATTCTCCTGCCTGTTGGTCTGTATCTCTACAGATGAAGACATGCCTGGCTTAAAAGGGAACTTACCTTTAGGCAGCGTTGCCACCAGGTCTTCATAGCTGGATGGAAGTATCAGGATATGTACTGTATAATTAGTTACCTGGTCAGTAGTTGCTCCTGTGCCTGATTTGGTGCTGCTTACTGCTATCTTAGATACCAGTCCTTTGAACTTTCTGTTCCTGTATGCATCTGCATCTATAATCGTCGTGTCGCCTATTTTCACCTTAGAGATGTCTGTCTCACTTACATCTACACGTACTTCCATACGGCTCATATCGGCTATCGTGAGCATTTCGGTACCTGCCATCTGGGCGGTACCCACCACGCGCATACCTACACCTACATTGATCTCCGAAATAATACCACTTGTAGGGGCAATGATCGTCGTTTTCAGCAGGTTCGCTTTTGCCTGCGATAAGCCTGCCTGTGCGCCCTGTATTCCGTATTTGCTGCCTGATGTGCTTGCTATTGCAGCGTCTAAAGTTGCTTTAGCCGACTTGAATGATGCTTCGCCTTGTTCAAACTCAAGTTGCGAGATCACCTTTTGTTCGTACAGTTTTTTATTCCTGTTATAGGTGGCCAATGCAAGTTGATATTGAGACTGCGATTGCGCCATCATTTCTTTACTGTTATTAGAAGTTGCCCGTGTCTGTTCAACTGATGCCTGTGCCTGGTCTACCATCGAATTGTAAACGGACGGATTGATCTTTACAAGAACATCGCCCTTTTTTACACTATCTCCTTCCTGCAGATTCATATAGGTAACCTCACCGCTCACTTCAGGCGATATACCTATCTGGCTTTCGGGGTATATTTTTCCGCTGGCTGTTACAGTTTCTGTTATAGTGTGTTTTGCAGCTTTTTCTACAGCCACTTTGGTCTCATCCTTATTGCTGCGCTTAGCAACAACGATAAGTACCGTTACCAGCACTAAAGAACCTATTACTATCCACCAGACCGTTTTAGTCTTCATACTAAAAAACCAATTATACTGTAAATATATACATTTACTTCAACCCATTTTTGCTAAGGCCTATCTTACTTCACTCCCTGCGGCTGCCATTTCCAGCGGAGATACGAATATCAGCTTGCCGTCAGGGTTCTGCGCCATAAGTATCATACCCCTGCTCTCTATGCCTCTCATCTTTCTTGGTGCAAGGTTAGCCACTACAGTTACCTGTTTGCCAATAATGTCTTCCGGCTTAAAGTGCAATGCTATACCCGATACTACAGTACGTATTTCATCACCCATATCCAGTTCCAGTTTTAGCAGCTTGTCAGCCTTCTCTACTTTCTCGGCCTTC
>JAOQAP010000040.1 GCA_025963465.1 Flavipsychrobacter sp. | reverse complement strand
CTTTGCTTTTATATGTTCTTTTTAAATAATTATTTGCTTCCGGTAAATGTACAAGTATTGCTTGATGGTACCGCTGTTGGATTGCTTAAAGTATAAGTAACCGTTAACGTGTTCGTTGATAAAGTACCAGTACCGCTAAAAGTAGCACCACCTTGTGTTCCAGAGAATGAGAAAGTATTAAGACCTGTCATAGTGCAAGTAGCAGTAATATTATCGTTATACAGATTTGTATAAGTTAATTTTAAAGCATCAGAATTTGCAGCCAATGTTATAGAATATGCATCTGTGCCTACTGTACATGTTTCAGTACCTACATAAGTTCCTACGAACTTGTCCCTTGACTTGGTTTCGCAGTTAGTACCTTCATATCCTGTAGGACAGGTACATTTGCCGTCAGTACAAGTACCAGCATTCTGGCATACCACATCTTTACATGCATCTTTTGTGCAAGATGTGTACAATACTGTGCCGAATGCACTTACCGCGATAATTACTCCGAGAGCGATTTGTTTAAATGATTTCATAGACATTTTTTTTTAAGTGAATAATTTTTGCCAAAGATATGTTTTAACTGGCAATCGCACAAACAATAACAATAATCGTGCCTGTTTTCAACCGTTTATTAGCTGGTTAATTTTTTAAAAGTAGTAAGCAACGGGCTGGCGAATTTTTTTGGTGTCCTTTATCTTAGTTTTACATCATGCCGGCACGGGTACTTTTATTTATTTTTTTGTGTATTACGTCACAGGTGTACGCTACCACCGGTAACTATGTCTATAATTATAATGATAATTGCAGCAAAGCATATCAAGCCTATCTAGCGCTTCATATTCCCGAAGCAAGGTCATCAATATTAATGGAGATGAGGGCAGATCCATATAACCTGATGGCCACCTACATATCAGATTACGAAGACTGCCTCACATTACTTCTCAATTGCGATAAGGCGGAATATGAGCAGCGTAAAGAGCACTTCGATGCCCGCCTGCAGCTATTAGACAAAGGGAACCCGTCATCACCCTGGTATCGCTTTTGCAAAGCGGGCCTTTATATGCACTGGGCTATTGTCCATACCCGTTTTGGCGAGCAATATAAGGCGGCACTGAAATTCCGTAAGTCTTTCGCTTTGCTAAAAGAAAATCAGCAGCTTTTCCCCACCTTCGGATATAACCAGGTATTTGCAGGGCTGCAGGAAGCGGTTATCGGATCTTTGCCGGGTAACTATAAATGGCTGGTCTCTGTTTTTGGTATCAGCGGCAATATGAAAAAAGGAATCGGTAAGCTGTCAATGTTTATAAATACCCATACACAGGAGCAACCATTATATACAGAGGCTGTATTGTATGAGCTGTATACACGCTTTTATCTGGCATATGATCAGAAAGAAGTGTGGAATTTACTCAACAATCCTCACTTTATTACCCGAAATAACCTCCTCAATTCCTTTGTAAAAGCAAATATTGCGCTCGATTATCATAAAGCAGACGACGCGATCATGGTATTGCAGTCAGCAACCAACAATATTAATTATGATCAGTACCCCATATTCAATTTCCAGCTCGGCCTGGCAATGCTTACAAAGTCAGATATTGGCTGCGTAGGGTATTTTCAAAAATATATCGAAAAAAACAAAAGTGACCTCTATATTAAGGAGTGCTGGCAAAAAATGTCGTGGGCATGGTATATAGCTGGCAATATGAAGCAGGCTCAGTATTGCAGGCTGCAGATTACCCTTTCCGGTTCAACAAGATTAGATGCCGATAAACAGGCTGAAAAATTTGCTCAGAATTCAGGGTGGCCTGTAAAGGAAATTTTGCATGCCCGTCTGTTGATAGATGGGGGCTATTCAGCGCAGGCCCTGGTATTACTTAATGCCCTTGATGTAAAAACAATTGCAAACCCTGCTGACAAAGCAGAATACTACTTTCGCCTGGGAAGGGTATATGAAGGATCTGGCGACAATAAAAAGGCATTGGATAACTACAGGTACACAATAAATATCGGAAAAGACCGCCATGAGCAGTTTGCAGCCCGCGCTGCGTTGCAGATTGGCTTAATATACGAGCGCACAGGGGCCGCAACAAATGCATTGAGCAGTTTCCATCAGTGTCTGAATATGCCTGCTCACGATTTTCAGAACTCCATAGATCAGCTCGCAAAAGCAGGCATACATAGGATAGAAGGAAATTAATTGCTCATATCTATCTTGTCAATAGCAGATACCCATGCCTGGAACAATCTGTTCTCTATTACGCACATATCAGCCGCCAGTTCCTCCCATTTAGGGTCAAATACTTCCAGCATGCGTTGCATCTCTTCCAGGTGGCCTTCCTCTTCCAGTATTATCGACTTTACATTTACTTTAGAGGAGTGCTTTGTAAGCGCTTCCTGGTATATACCATACAGCATATCAGCTCTTACTTCTATAGAGTAGGTCACCAGTAGGTAAGCTCCGTGTTTTAGTGCACGGCCTTCCAGACCCATTTTATTTTTCAGGTAGCGGCAGGCTTCCACATCCAGCATCTGCAGGTAATGGTAGCTTTCTATAGGCGCCAGCAGGTAAGGGTACGAGTAGTCAGGGCATTCTTCAGTGCCCAGTTTACCTATTTGCTTTTTCAGGTAGTAGGCATGTCTTGCCTCCTCAGCAGCATGCTTCAGCACTATTATATTAGTATGTACCGGATGTTCGTATTTAGATATTTTTCTGGCACCCGTATTCTCCATCATAGAAAGGCTGTTCAGCCATTTCGCATGCATGGCATCAGAGGGTATTATTTTATTAACTATGTTGCTGAGTTGTTCGTCTTGTGTCATGATCGGACAAATTTAGGTTGTTTTTTCTCCCGTTTGGTTACTATATAGCTATACCCTATAACATAAAAACAATATTGATACATATATGCGCTGGTCACTCCAATTATTCTATTTTTGCCGTAATAGTAATTACATACACGATGAGCGAAGAAAAGTCACTGAATTTTTTAGAAGAAATAATAGAAAATGATATTGCTGCCGGCGAAAATAATGGGAGGGTACATACTCGTTTTCCTCCTGAGCCTAATGGATATTTGCATATAGGTCATGCCACATCCATCTGTCTCAATTTTGGCCTTGCAAAGAAATACAATGGTAAATGCAACCTCCGTTTCGATGATACCAATCCGGTAACAGAGGAAACAGAGTATGTGGAAAGTATAAAGCAGGATATACAGTGGCTCGGCTTCACCTGGGACAATGAACTCTACGCATCAGACTATTTCGATAAGCTGTATGAATTTGCCATAATGCTGATCAAAAAAGGCCTGGCCTATGTGGATGACAGCACTGCCGAAGAAATAGCGGCAACAAAAGGATCTCTTACAGAACCGGGCCAGAACAGTCCGTACCGGGATCGCAGCATAGAAGAAAACCTGCAGCTGTTTGAAGATATGCGTGGCGGCAAATATAAGGATGGTGAAAAAACACTCCGTGCCAAATTAGATATGGCACATCCTAACCTGTTATTTCGTGACCCGTTGATATATCGTATCAAACACGCGCATCATCACCGTACCGGCGATAAATGGTGCATCTATCCTATGTACGATTTTGCACATGGCCAGAGCGATAGTATTGAAGAGATAACGCATTCTATCTGCACATTAGAGTTCATACATCACCGTCCGTTATACAACTGGTTTATTGAGCAGCTGGGTATATTCCCATCCCATCAGTATGAGTTTGCCCGTCGCAATCTTACCTATACAGTAATGAGTAAACGTAAGCTGTTGCAGCTGGTCAACGAAAACCACGTAACGGGCTGGAACGATCCACGTATGCCTACCATAAGTGGTATGCGTCGTCGTGGTTACACTCCTGAGGCATTACGTCAGTTTTGTGATACTATTGGTATTGCCAAGCGGGAGAACATTGTAGATATCGGCATGCTGGAATTCTGTGTACGTGAGCATCTCAATAAGATCACTAACCGTGTCATGGCGGTACTCGATCCGTTGAAGTTGGTGATCACCAACTATCCTGATGGACAGGAAGATGTTTTTGAAGCAGAGAATAATCCGGAAGATCCTGCAAGTGGTACCCGTAAAATACCATTCAGTAAAGAGCTGTGGATAGAGCGCGAAGATTTTATGGAAGAAGCGCCGAAAAAGTTCTTCCGGCTTGCACCCGGCAACCTGGTGCGTTTAAAGAATGCCTACATAGTAAAGTGCGAAGGATTTAAGAAAGACGATAACGGAAATATAACAGAGGTGCATTGCTCTTATCTGCCGGAAAGTAAAAGCGGAAATGACACCAGCGGCCTTACTGTAAAGGGAACCATACACTGGGTAAGTATAGCGCATGCTAAGACTGCCGAAGTACGTATGTATGACCGACTATTCAGAGTAGAGGACCCTTCAAGTGAAGAAGGCGACTTCAAGGATTATATTAAT
>JAOQAP010000078.1 GCA_025963465.1 Flavipsychrobacter sp. | reverse complement strand
TCATAACAACCTGCTCTTCAGCCATTTTAAGGTATGTGTCTACGTCGCGCAACGGATAAATGACCGCAGCTACGCCATCACTCTTAATGAAATACGCAGCCTCGCACAGTCAGATGGTATATAATTGCTTTATTTCCATTTTAATTGATTAAGGGCTGTCAGTGACAACCGGTAATTAGAAAGCAGTGTAAAATTTGAAGGTACAAAGATAATGTAAACCAGTAGGAAGCAGATTATAATTGTATAAATATAGTCTATGATATACGGCAGAAATACCTGACGCTGTGCCTATTTATTGCCCTCATGCCACAAAAGGCCATTAAGCTGGGTTTTATTGATAATGCTTGCGCGGTACCCTTGCGGTGTGATGAACCAGTCCTTTTCGGTTGAATTATATCTTTCGGGTACTGCATTCCAGAGAATTTGTTTATCCTGGTCAACTATGAATATTTTACAAAATTCGGTATTCATACAAACAAAGATCGATTGATCGGGCATTTCTATCACATTGCCACCTGAGGTAGGATGAAGCATGAACACGTCGTGGCCTGCTGCAGGATTAATATTTTTACGGGCCTCTTCCTGCCTCTTCTGCATCTCCAGAATTTTAGGATTCAGATGTACGCCATTGGCATTGCAGGTATAAGACCATACCAGCCTGACCGGGTCTTCTTTTTTAGCTGGTTCCTGTATCATAACCACCTGGGGCATTTCGCCCTGGTGGCAGCCATTGTTGTTGTACAGATACAAATAGCCTTTTTCAGAACGACGGCAACTATGCTGATCACAGAATAAGCCATTGCCTTGCTCCAATATTCCCGGCTTATAGAGTTCTCCATAGGCATTTACAACGTTGCCTTCAGGATACTTTATTTTGACGATGCGGCTGATGTTTTTGAAGCCCACATAAATAAAACCATTCTTCTCATCGAAATAAAAAGAGTTCTCATGCACATCTATTGCCGGCATTTTGTATACAGGATTATAATCTTCAAAGTCGGAGCCAATGAAATACTTTGATGATTTCCAGCTCCATGCAATGTTCCCGTCTTTGTCATATTCTATAACGGTACCGAATGTGGTTTTGACCGGCATATTTCCCCTTACCTTGTTACCGGGCCGTGATGCAAGCATTGTGCTATCGTGAGCTGCGGCTACTTTGTTTGTCCAGGTCACCGATTCCATTCCCAGTATCATGTAGTGACCATTAGCAAGGCGTGTGAATTCGTGATGATAGTGCTCCGTTTTTTCTCCGCTTACAGCGCCTGAGTTTGGTGCTTTCCAGAGTATGTGGCCATCGTAGTCTATCTCATATGCCCTGTCGTCGAGTAAAAAAGTAATGGTGCCAAAAGGAGAAAGCTTGAGGTCGCGTATAATAGCACGTGAAGCCCGCTCTTCAATAGCAGGTAAGTGCCATACGGGATGGCCATACATATCATACAGGGTTTTATCACCATCAACAAAAACATAATTGTCTTTAAATGCAAGAGGGAGGTCAATGATCCTTAAACGGCTAAAAGCAGGATCTACTTCGGGGATCATTGTTGTACTAAAATGATGCAGTTCTCCTTTGGTTTCCTTTTTGCCCTGGATATAATTATAGCGCCAGGTATATTGCCTGCCAAATGCAGGAACCTCTGCAGCTTGTTTGTTTGTTTTGCAGTCTACTGATGAAATAATGTTCTTCTCGAAATCACCGACTGTTTTCTGATCACCGGAGGCTATCTGCAATTTGTATTTTCCTGAATTTTCTGCAGGCGGAAAAGAGAAGCCTATCAATCTATAGTGCAGCTTGCTGTCTTCCTGCGGCCATATTTGTGCATGCGAAGTAAGTGTTACCCCGGCAGCAAGGAGTGCCAAAGTAAAAGAAAATAAAAACAAAGATCGTCTCATAGCATTAAAATAATTTCACAAAAAAGCAGTCGTGTAACAGACATTGATCAATTCGTTGTTTTACCTGTGTGCCAGATCATCTGTTCCAGTTTGCTTCTGTCGGTGATGATACTGGCCCTGTATTGGAGCATAATGCTCCATTGCCTTTCGCCGGCGTTCCATTTTTCTGCAACAGCACTCCATAATGTTTTTTTATCCCGATCAACTATAAATACTTTGCTGAATTCATTATTCATAGAAACAAAAAAAGAATGGTCTGGCAACTCAATAACATTTCCTCCGGAAGTAGGATGCGGCCTTGATCTCATCTTAGCATATATCTCGGGGTGCTGCTCTTTTGTGTTTTCCCGGTCGCGTTTCATTTTAAGGAACAAAGGATTGTTTTCTATACCCTCAATATTACAGGTATATTCCCATACTTTTTTAAGGCCATCTTTGGGTGATGTAGGTTCTTTCATCATGATTATCGTGGGCATGATGCTATCGCTGCCGGCGTTGTTATTATTATAGAGATACAAGTATCCGTCGTGCGATATTTTAGCTGCATGCTGGTTATAAAAAAGGCCGTTTCCCTGGGGCATGATACCTTTGCGAAATGTTTCACCATATGATGCGACCACTTTACCTTGCGGGTAACTTACCTTCAGTACGCGTGAAATGTTTTTGAAGCCTACATAGATATACTTATGCTGCTCATCAAAGTAAAATGAGTTCTGATGTACATCTATCAGTTTTCTATTGACCCGTGCATTAAAGTACTTTATGTCTGATGCCATGAAGTATGGTGATGACCGCCATGACCAAACCACATTTCCTTTCCCGTCATATTCTATTACCGTCCCGAAGTGCGATTTCAAAAGATTGGAGTCTGCTTTCATTTTATTGCGCACGGCCAGGGGCAGCGAGGAGTCTTCTACATTATCAGATCCGTCATCTAATTTCCAGACAACGTTCTCTGAACTGAGGATCATATAATGACCATTGCCAAGCCTCGTAAACTCATGATGGTAATGCTCTACAGTATCGCCGCTTACAATACCATTATTCGGCGCCTTCCATAAAATGTCACCATCATAGTTCATTTCATATGCATCGTTGTTCAGCATGAAGGAGATAGTCCCCTGCGATGTCATTTTGAGGTCTACGAGTTGCTGGTTGTTTTTCAATTTTCCAAAAACATCGGGCAGATACCATACTGCATGCCCGTTCATATCATAAAGTGCTTTGTTAGCATCAAGGAACACGAAAGCATCATTATACTTAGCAGCAGGTTGAATGACCCTGAAGCGGACAATGTTTGTGTCTACATCCTGTATGGTGCCGGTACTTAAGTGATGCAGCACACCGGGGGTCATTTTGTTTTTTGCTGTATGCGAGATACGCCAGGTATAGGAAGTATTGAATGAAGGAACTTCTGCGATCATGTTGCTTTCCTTGCCACTTTGAGTTATTATAATGTTTTGGCTGAATGAATCCTCCGAATTATAGTAACCGCTTGCTATTTCCAGATCATATTTTTCGGCATTGACAATTTTGCCTGTTGCAAAGCCGATGATCCTGTAGTGCAGTTTGCGCCCTTCCTTTGGCAATACCTGCGAGAACACACAAGCAGGAATGATGAGTGTGAGCAAGAAGGCCGTAAGTTTTTTAAATAGAAGCATAAAAGTGCAGTAAAAGTAAGTGTAAAAACTAAGCTATCTGATATAGCATATTATAAGACAAAGCACATTGCATCGCCCGAAAATTAAACATGATCGCTAAAGAGAAGCGGGCAATGATGAAAGAATATAAATATATTTCTTACACTTGCAAAATTAATACATACATAATATTTGATGCCTTGTGTTTAAGTCCGTCATTCACAACTTAATAACAAATCAGTTATGTGTTACGTGATATTTACATCTAATAATAATTTACTATGTTTTTTTGTTTTTCATGTTAAAAATACCTATTCCCGACCTCTTTATGACACGTATACAACTCATTAGGTATTATTATGTTGAGGATATTATATACCTTTGCCACGATATTAGCAAGTTAATATCGCGTAAGTTATTCACAATATCTGTATAATTAACAAAGAAAATATCAAAACCATAACACCTATATCACACTTAAAATAGTCATCTTATGAAAAACCTCTCTATTCAACGTTTCCTTTGCCTGGCCACTTTCTTATTGTTTTGCAGCTACGGCAAATCGAATGCACAAGCATCGTACAACTTCAACACCCCGGGTACATATACCTGCACTATTGGTGCCGGTATAACTACCGTGGTGGTAGAAATGGCAGGTGGTGTAGGCGGTAGTAACTATAGCCAGGGCGGCTATGGTGGCTACGTAAGATGTACGTTGAGCGTATCACCATACCAGACCCTGACCGTAAACGTAGGTGGTGCCGGAGGTAATGGCAGCTACTACAGTGCAGGATATGGTGGCTATAATGGTGGGGGCAGCAACTACTATCGTTATGGTGGCGGCGGTGGCGGCGGTTCTGATGTAATGGTGTCTCCGTATTCTCTTTATGACAGGGTAGTAGTAGCAGGCGGCGGCGGCGGTGCCGGCTATGACTGCGGGGGCGGTGACTGGGGTGGCAATGGTGGTAATACATATGCCCAGGCAGGTGCTGCCTGTTATTCTTATTATAATGGTGGTTACACCGGTTATGGCGGCGATCCATATTCAGGCGGAAGCGGTGGCTACTATGGAGGTAACTCAGGTGGCTTTGGTTATGGCGGTGATGCGTATAGCTGGGGCGGCGGCGGCGGTGGCGGCGGTGGA
>JAOQAP010000030.1 GCA_025963465.1 Flavipsychrobacter sp. | reverse complement strand
AGTGGAGCTGATAGATGGGAACAGACCTTTTATCAATATTCTTATGAGAAGGATGCCAGTGCGCACCTTGGCGCCGAATACAATATTAGCCGCAACCACACAGCCGGCATTCAGCTCACGGAGCAGTACAGCCATTCAGATAATAATGACAATTCAGTGGCCAGGGCGTTCAATATCAATAGTAATATGCTTGATTCGGTCATCAGGACCAATGGAACTTCGTCTGAGTACCTGAAAGGGCGGCATTCGCTCAACCTGAACTACGAATGGCGGATAGACTCAGCTGGTAAAAAGCTGAATGTAGATGCGGACTATTATACCCAGGCTATGCAGCGAAGCAGAAGTTTTTTCACACAAGGGTATGCACGAGATGGCAGCACTGGGGCCGGTTCAGATAATACTATGGGGGCTAATCCTGCTATTACTATTAAATCGGCCAAGATGGACGTGGAATGGCCGTTACGCGCTTTCGCACTTTCATTTGGGGGCAAAGCCGCGATGGTAGACAACGCAGCATATAATGAGTATAAACTGAATGATGGCAGCCACTTTATTGTGGACACAACAAGGACAAATGAATTTGCCTACCATGAAGAGACACGGGCATTGTATGCGAATGGCCAGCGGTCAATAGGGAAGTTTGACATGCAGGCCGGCCTGCGGAGCGAATGGACAACGATGGAGACCTATTCCGCTACTACAGGTGAGCGACATAAGACAGATTACCAGAAATTCTTTCCCTCGGGCTACCTCCAATACAAGATCAACGACAACAATGTGATCAGCATCAATTACTCCAGGCGTATAAATCGCCCGGGATATGGCCAGCTCAATCCATTCAGGTCCTACTTTGGCCCCAATTTCTATTCCATGGGCAATCCTGCGCTCAGGCCGTCTTTTTCTAATGGCATGGAACTGACCTACCGGCTTAAGGGGCATTACAGCTTCAAAATATTTGGCAAACAGACCGACAACTACTGGGACCGGTTATACCAGATCGATGCAACTTCCGGTGCTACTGTGGCAACACGGGCAAACATAGGCCTGGCGCAGCAATGTGGTGTGAATGTAAGTGCTCAACTGACGATTAAGAAATGGTGGGAAGCACGCGGCAGCGTGAATTGCGGGTATGGCAGATATAAGCTACACTATTACATGGCAGAGACCACTCTTGCAATGGTAAATCAATGGTTTGACATAAACAATACATTCTTCCTGAATAAGAACAAAACTTTATCTGCGGAGATATTTGCATACTATTATACGCCGCGCCAGAAGGACTACAAGGTATGGGCCGATCAGTCAACATTTGATATTAACTTCAGGTGGTTGTTACTCGATAAGAACCTGACTATTGCAGTACACTTCGAAGATCTTATGGCTAAGGCATACTGGCTTCAGACTAATGCATTTAACGGTACCAGGGAATATTCCTATGACAATGCAAGAGGCTGCCGCCTGTCAGTCACTTACAAGTTTGGCAATAAAAATGTAAAGATCAAGTTGAGCGATCATTCAAATGAAGAAATTCAAAGGGTAAACCAATAACAGATGAAGATATAGAACCACAATCCTAAACTGCAGGGCTAAAAATAACTTAAATAATTTCTCACTTCAATCAAACTTAATCATGAAAAAAATTTTTCTGCTATTGTCCGCAATAATGATAGTGCACATTACGATTGCACAGGAAATGGTCGACTATGACCGGCTATCCTCTAAACTTGTTGCCCTTTACAATGCTGCACAATACGACAGCATCTGGCATCTGTACTCCAAAGAAATGAAGGAGCATCGGGACTTAGAGAATACGAAAGACCTTTTTACTGATGTAAAAAAGCAACTGGGTAAAATGACCGGAACAAACTTCGATCACAGCAAAGAAGGTCGAGTAACCTATAAATTATCATTTGAGGGCATCGATATGTCTCTCGGCATTTCTCTGAATCATGAAATGGAAATTACCGGCCTGACGATCACGCAATATGTTTCGTCAAACTTGCCAATCAAAGAACGCAACACGACAAAGATTGATTTACCGGTCACTGGTGAATGGAATGTTGCCTGGGGTGGAGATACCAGGGAACAGAATATGCATGTAGATGTACCGGCACAAAAAAATGCGTTTGATATGCTGAAGTTTGATAAAGATGGTAGTAGCCATAAAGGTGACGGTAATGTCAATGAAGACTATTATGCATTCGGACAGAAGATTATGGCGCCCTGTGATGCAGAAGTTGTGTTTGCAGTTGATGGCATCAAAGACAACAAGCCGGGTGTATGCAACCCCAGCTTTATTCCCGGTAATTCACTGATGCTGAAAACAGCAAATGACGAATATATGTTGCTGGCCCACTTCAAACAGTATACCATAAAAGTGGATCAGGGTGACAGAGTAAAAAAGGGGCAGCTTTTGGGCTATTGCGGTAATTCGGGTAACTCCACCGAGCCACACCTTCATTTCCATATTGAGAATATCGAAGACATGAACATGGCGCTTGGTGTAAAATGCTACTTCGACCATATTGTAGTTAATGATTCTGTAAAGACAGATTATTCTCCGGTGAAAGGTGATAAGGTGAAAAACGTAAGCAAGTAAAATTGGATCCCAATCAAATCAGCTGCAAAAATGGACAAAACATTTTTTACTGTGCTTGCGCTCCTTGTCTTTTTGACCAGCACTAAAGCACAAACCCCGATAGAGTACGGAAATAATACCATTGCCGGAAGTTACATCAACTTAAATGGCGTGAAACACTACTACGAAGTATACGGGGCCGGGCATCCAATATTGTTAATTCATGGTAATGGTACCGGAATACGCAGCTGGACAAACCAGGTGCCTTTTTTTAAGGAAAAATATAAAGTATATGCTATTGACAATAGGGGTAGGGGTAATTCAGATCTGGGCCCGGATACACTTAGTTACCTGCAGATGGCAAATGATATGGCGGCATTCATTTCCCAAATGAAGCTTGATTCCGTTTATGTAGTAGGGGCCAGCGATGGCGGGATAATCTCCATGCTAATGGGAATTTACTACCCGCAACACATAAAAAAGATAGTTGCATTTGGCACTAATTTGTGGCCAGACTCGACGGTCTTACAAGCAGAATGCCTGATGGAAACGCATAATGAACGGATTATTGCCGAAGAAATGATAGCGAAAAAGGATACATCAAAAAACTGGAACTTAATAAAACTAAAAAACAGGCTGATGGAATTCCAACCTCATATTTCTTTAGCTGAACTGCATAAAATAAAGATACCTGTATTGATACTTTCCTGCGACAGGGACCTGATAAAGGAAGAGCATTCTTTAATGATTTATAAGAATATACCGCAGGCTAACCTTTGCATACTAGCTAATGAAAATCATTTTATCCGCGCTCAGAACCCGCAACTATTTAATACTACTGTGGATAATTTTCTTTCTCAACCATTTAAAGACTACAGTTTCCGATTCAAGCGTTAATGATGCGTAGAAAAGGTTACTTCAGTTATTCGCCAATGCTCTTCGCATTTAGCCTCTATAATTGTCGTATTCACACTGCAATGAGACCGATTCTAATACCGAGATTTGTAGTTCAATAAAACAACGATCTTTATGAGAAAATTAATTGTCTTAACATTTATGACTCTGGATGGAGTAATGCAGGCACCAGGTGGACCAGAAGAAGATTCATCCGGCACTTTTGAATACGGTGGTTGGTCTGCACCTTATGGTGACGATATTTTCGGGAAGCTCATGCAAAAACAGATGCAGCCAACCGACATTCTTTTGGGTAGAAAAACATTTGACATTTTTGAATCGTATTGGCCTGCGCATGCAAACTATTGGCCGGGCATCAATGAGGTCAAAAAATACGTCCTGTCCAATACAGTGGAACAGTCAGATTGGAAAAACACAGTTTTCCTCAAAAGCCTGGATGATATCAAAGAACTCAAAAATTCAACAGGTTCCGATATCAAAGTATGGGGTAGTGGTGAGCTGGTTCAATTGCTGCTTAAGAACGATCTGGTCGACGAACTATGGCTTAAAATTTACCCACTCACCCTTGGTAAAGGAAAAAAATTGTTTGCCGATGGTCCTATTCCTGCAGCCTTCACATTAACTGAGAGTGCTGTTACAACGACCGGAGTTATTTTTGCCAATTACAAGCGGGCAGGAGACGTCAGGACCGGTACAGTTGGCGCTTAAATAGAATTAAATACGAAATAATAAAGCAAAAGCAAAAAAGGCTGGCTCTTCGAGCCAGCCTTTTACACTATTTTTTAATACTATTGTTTTATAAACTTCTGAGTAGTGTTAAGGTCACTTCCTGTCAACGTAATAAAGTATTGGCCCGCAGGAAGAGCTTGCACAGATACTGTGTTATTCATAACAGGTGCGTTTGCTATCATCTTACCACTCATATCGTAGATCGCTGCATTTTCTATAGTTGCATTAGTTGTAAAATGCAGTACATCAGTTGCAGGGTTTGGATAAAGTGATACATAACCCGCTGACTTCGTATTAGCTTCTATCGATGTTGGCTTGTGTGCATCGTGAACCATGAATGGGCTCAATGAAGTGATGCCAGTCCTAAGCATACTGTTCATGCTACCTGATACTGTAGCTGCTGATCCTGTTTGTATATCCCACATGGTACCTGTGTGGTGCGATATATAAGCATCTGTACGATCAAAACCGTTCAGCTCCATACTGTTGCTCCACATAGCTATCATATTATAGTTGATACCTGTTGTAGCTGTGCTGTTTACATACCATGTTGCATTTACCAGCCTGTCGGTTGTGGTAAGCGATGTGCCGCTACCTGCCGTACCTCCGGAATATACTCCGTTATTCACATTGATGCTTACATCACCGCTTGCAGATCCGGTATTGCCAATGATGACCATTGGTGCATAGTTAGCCATTGTACCTACTTCAAAAGTATCAGCCGATCCTGCTACTAGGTTCATTGCCAGTTGTCCGCTGCCATCTGTTATTACATAGCTGCCATTGTTACCACCTGTAAGTGTAGCACCTGTAACAAGAGACAAACTATTGCTGCCCAGTTTTATTTTACCTGTGATCAGGTTCAAATTGCCATATACATTCAGCGCCGTGCCCAATTTTATAACATCGCTTGTGCTGGTTGTGTTAAGGGTCAGGTTACGAAGTCTGTTACCTGTTAAATCAAAACGCAATGTACCAGTCAGTCCGCTGTTGATAGTAAGATCAGACAATGAAGAACCCGTAAAACTACCGCTACCAGTAGTAGCAATGTCACTGCCTGCACCCATGGTCAGGTTATGACCATTCAGGTTTAACGTGCCTGCGTTCAGGCCAAGCATACCGTTCAGCGTCAGGTCGCCGTCCAGTGTTGTGCTACTGCCGGAACCCGTATTAATGGTCAGGTTATGCAGCGTATTACCTCCTGTTGCAAAACGCAGATTACCTGTTAGGCTACCTGTTGTATTGATGATAAGGTTCGACGTTGATGAACCTGTAAGTGTACCGCTACCTGTAGACGCAATATCACCTGTAGCACCTATTGTCAGCGTGTGACCATTCAGTCCGAGTGTTCCTGCTGTCAGCGTAAGCATACCGTCCACTGTCAGGTCGCTGCCAAGTGAACTGGTGCTGCCTGTACCATTATTTATGGTTAGGTTATTCAGGATATCACCTCCTGTTGCAAAGCGAAGTGAACCTGTAAGGCTACCTGTTGTATTTATTATTAAACTTGATGTTGACGAACCTGTTATAGTGCCGGTACCGGTACCTGCTATATTACTACCTGTGCCTAATGTTAATGTGTGGCCATTCAGTCCCAGTGATCCTGCAGTCAGTGTAAGCATACCATTCATGTTAAGGTCTGACCCTAATGATGCAACACTACTGCTGCCGCCATTCACCGTAAGGTTATTCAAAGTATTACCACCTGTTGCAAAACGAAGAGATCCGGTAAGTGTACTTGTGCTGTTAATAGTAAGATTCGATAAAGACGAACCAGTCAATGTTCCGCTACCGGATCCTGCTATATTGCTGCCTGTACCTAAAGTCAATGTGTGGCCGTTAAGTCCTAGCGTTCCTGCTGTAAGGGTAAGCATTCCATCAAGTGTCAGGTCTCCGCCAAGTGACGTTGTGCTGCCTGATCCTGTATTCAGCGTCAGGTTGTTTAACGTATTACCGCCTGTTGCAAAACGAAGGGCGCTCGTCAGACCGCCTGTTGTATTTACGGTCAGGTTTGATAACGATGAACCTGTAAGTGTACCGGAACCGGAACCGGATAAGTCACCTGTAGAGGCAATGGTAAGGCCATGGCCATTCAAACCCAATGTTCCTGATGTAAGTGTCAGCATACCATCTATCGTCAGATCACTTCCCAGTGATGATGTTGTTCCACTGCCTGTATTCAGTGTCAGGTTATTCAGCATATTGCCACCTGTAGCAAAACGAAGTGCACCTGTGAGGCCCGCTGTTGCATTTATAATAAGATTTGATGTTGCACTGCCTGTTAATGTACCACTGCCTGTTCCTGCTACATTGCTGCTAGATGCCAGGGTAAGTGTATGACCATTAAGACCAATAGAGCCTGCTGTCAGTGTTAGCATACCATTCAGGTTCAGATCTGTACCTAATGATGCTACGCTGCTGGTACCACCATTTACAGTCAGGTTATTTAAAGTATTGCCACCTGTTGCAAAACGAAGTGTACCGCTCAGGCTGCTTGTGCTGTTGATGGTAAGATTTGATAAAGAAGAACCCGTCAGTGTACCACTGCCTGAGCCAGACAGGTTGCTGGTAGATCCTAATGTAAGGCCATGACCATTCAGTGCAAGTGTTCCTGCTGTAAGCGTCAGCATACCGTTCAGAGTAAGATCACCGCCAAGTGATGTCATACTGCCTGTGCCTGAGTTCAGGGTAAGGTTGTTCAGCATATTGCCTCCTGTTGCGAAACGTAAAGTGCCTGTAAGGCTGCCTGTAGTATTTATTGTCAGGTTCGATAATGAAGAGCCCATGAATGTGCCGGTACCACTGCCTGAAAGATCTCCTGTAGAAGCTATTGTAAGACCGTGCCCGTTGAGGTTCAACGTACCTGAATTAAGTGTCAGCAATCCATTAAGTGTAAGGTCACTGCCAAGCGATGTCATACTTCCTGTACCATTATTTATGGTAAGGTTATTAAGTAGTTCACTGCCTGTTGCAAAAAGAGGAGAACCTGCTAGGCTTGCAGTAGCATTTATTGTAAGGTTTGACGTTGAAGAACCGGTAAGTGTGCCGGTACCACTGCCTGAAAGATCACTGCCGGTACCCAGCGTTAATGTTTTGCCGTTCAGCAAAAGAGTACCGGATGTTAATGTAAGCATCCCGTTTAATGTCTGGTTCGCAGATAGAGCTACATTACCTGCTGTGTTCAGTGTTACACTGTCAAGGCCTGTACCACCCAGTTCTATGCCTGTTGTTGCCGAAGCCGCTGTATAAACCACGCTGTAGGAATTGTTCAGGTGCAGGGCACCTGTTCCGCTTGTTGTTACTGTTCCGCCAGCCATATTGATCACAGAACCATTAGCCATCGTAATATCACCATTGCTCACGTTTAATGTGCCGGAAGTCAGATTAAGTGAACTTTGAATGGTAACATTTGCCCCGCCGGCAATAGATGCACCTGTTGAGGTAAGGTTGCGTGCGGTGATAGTACCATTAAATGTTAGTCCTGAAGTAATGCCTAATACCATACTATCAACAGCTATCGTACCTGAACCGGATAAAGAGCCTGATGTAATGATGATCGGGGCACTGCTTAACGTGGACGCAAGTGTGCCGGCAACTATTAGTGAAGAAGTTCCGCTGAATGTTTCAGCGCCTGTTAGTGTCACTGTTATTCCCGGGGGAATGATGACTATATCCGTAGAAATTAAACTACCGGGAGCTATTCCACCCCATGTAGTTCCTGCATTAAAATTTCCCGACAACAGCGCGGTGTATGTCGTCGCATTTGCCGTGGTGCCCATCAGTGCAACACAGACCATTAAGCACATTCTTTTCAAATGGCATGTAAATTTTTTCATGACGTTCGGTTTTAAAATTTAAAAATGATGGCGCCTTAATTGGCGACCATCAATCGGTATAAAAAAAATCACGCCATGATGTATCCAGTTACCAAAGCATATTCTTAATTAATAAATAAATAAGTATTGTTGCTATCGTTATATTGTATTGTTGTTTCACAATTAAAATTTATTATAATTCACACTTATTCGATAGTACCAGTCTGGGGCTTAGGTATCCGGTGCGTCTTATTTGGATAATTATCGCTCAATTATCCCATTCTTCTGATAAAAAAATACTTAATTTCATCTGTACTAATACTTACACAATGGCGGACATTTTCCACACCTTGGTCATCAACTCATCTGCTGATAAAGTATTTGATGGGGTAGTACATCAATAGGACTTGATCGCTGGTGGACAATGGCATCGCAAGCTGATCGGCTACCGGAGGAACATATATCCTTGATTTTGGCCCGAGATATATCTGGAAAGCAATAGTTACTCAATATGACCCGGGTAGTAAATTTGAGCTGCAGGTAACTGATGCTGATAATGACTGGACAGGTACTAAAGTCGGATTTGTTTTAAAGGCAGATGGTAAAGGAACAGCGGTTAATTTTTATCATACAGGCTGGCCCGAATGTAATGAGCACTATAAAACATCTTCCGGTTGCTGGGCTGCATATCTCGATATACTTAGGCGCAATATAGAATCTGGTGAAGAAGTACCTTATGAAAAGCGGTTAATTGATACCCGTTTATTTTAATATTGCATTACCATGGTCTTTCAGGCATATCTTAAGCCACTCGGTATATTTTTCCGGATGCTGTAGTACGTCAGCCTGCAAAGTGTTACTGTCAACATATTTCCACGCGGCTACTTCAGCCGGGTTAGGTATTGGCTCTTCATCCGTTATTCCCATATACACATGATCATATTCAAATTCGGTCAGGCAATGATCTAAATACGCTTTGTAAATGAATGTGAATGATTTTTCCAATCTGCACTTCATGCCCATTTCTTCCTGTAACCTACGGGTAGCTGCCGCTGCGGTAGCTTCTCCCGGCATAGGATGGCTGCAGCACGTATTAGACCATAGGCCGGCGGAGTGATACTTGCCATCGGCCCGTTGCTGCAGCAGTAATTCGTTCCTGGAGTTAAATATGAATACAGAAATGGCACGGTGTAGTTTCCCATCTTTGTGGGCCTGCATTTTTTCCATTATGCCTACTTCCGCGTCCTGTTCGTCAACTAATATTACTTGCTCCATTCCCGGTCTCTGATTTTTTTGTTCTCACGAAATACATCGGCATTTCTCCTTTACCTTTTACAGGCAATAAACCGCGGAATTCAAAATCGAATTTATCCTTAACTATATCATGGGTTGTTCCGGAGATATTTATCTCTTCTATCTCTCCGTTCGATTGCATTCTGGATGCAATATTTACGGTGTCGCCCCATATATCAAACTGGAATTTTTTCACTCCCACTACACCTGACACCACAGGACCTGAATGAACACCGACCCGCATATCAAAACTAAACTTACCTTCCTTTTCCCGCTCTTGCTTTCTTTTCTTTATGTAATCCTGCATTTCCAGGCCGGCAGAAACTACGTGCCATGGTGTGCAATGCTGGCCACTAAAGCTACCGCCTACAGCCATATAAGAGTCTCCGATAGTCTTTATCTTTTCTATTTTGTATCGTGTAGTGATCTCATCAAAAGCACCAAAGCAGTGATTGATCTCTGCAACCAGTTCTTTCGCCGTAATAGTCTCGGATATCTCTGTGAATCCTTTAAAATCTGTAAAAAGCACAGTAGCGCTCTCATGACTGACCGGCTCAACCTTGCCAAATTTTTTCAGCTCCACAGCCACGTCATTTGGCAGGATGTTCAGGAGCAATGTTTCCGATATTTGCTTCTCGATCTTAATGGTATGTACGAACCAGGCACAGGTTGCAAACAGCACCGTGAAAGAAATGCAAAGGTTCATGGAATACAGCATCTTGATCATTCCCGGCGTCGATATCAGTAACGGACCGGGAAGAACAGGTTGGAGGATCGCAGTTATCAAAATGCAGGCAACAAATACACCCATAAAAAAAATAGCAGGGCGTATGGATGTAAAAATCAGGATACCTAGCGGGGTAAGAAACCCCCATACCATAGTTATGCCACCATTTTGTATGCTACCCATAGACCACTGAGCTATTACAGGCGCGGCTGTAGTAGCA
>JAOQAP010000277.1 GCA_025963465.1 Flavipsychrobacter sp. | reverse complement strand
ACATACCTCTATGATGGAGAGACAGGCATACGTTTTGACCAGCCTACTACAGTAGGCGTGATCTACATGCTGAAGCTTAGCCACATGGTGGATGATAAGATGCACGCACGTTCTATCGGGCCTTACAGTCTTATCACACAGCAGCCATTGGGTGGTAAAGCGCAGTTCGGTGGACAGCGTTTCGGTGAAATGGAGGTTTGGGCACTTGAGGCATATGGTGCATCAAGCATACTGCAGGAACTGCTGACATTGAAATCGGATGATATCGTAGGTCGTGCGAAAACTTATGAAGCTATCGTTAAGGGCGACAATATACCTAAGCCGGGTATACCTGAATCCTTCAACGTATTGGTAAATGAGCTTCGTGGATTAGGATTGGAATTAAAGTTTGAGTAGTAGTTACTACTGTTTGAAATTCAATCTGTTATCATTAATTATTAATTACCCGAATGAGGAAAAATATAACAAGCCTGTAAAAGTTAAGCCGAGGTCCAGCAATGGTCCTCGGCTTACGGGCGAATTATAGATTCCGGTTTTATACTTACTACTTTATACTAAAAATATGGCAATAAAGAAAGATAACCGCCCGAGGGCGGGATTTGGTAAGATCACTATCAGCCTTGCATCTCCTGATGCGATACTTGATCGCTCTTATGGAGAAGTGCTCAAGCCTGAAACAATCAACTACCGTACATACAAGCCTGAGCGTGATGGTTTGTTCTGCGAAAAGATATTCGGCCCGGTTAAGGATTACGAATGCTATTGCGGAAAGTACAAGCGTATCCGGTACAAGGGTATCGTTTGCGACCGTTGCGGTGTGGAAGTAACAGAAAAGAAAGTACGTCGTGAGCGTCTGGGCCATATCAAGCTGGTTGTTCCTATCGTGCACATCTGGTACTTCAAGAGCTTGCCAAACAAAATTGGTTACCTGCTGGGTGTATCTTCCAAGAAGATGGAAAGCATTGTTTACTACGAGCGTTATGTAGTTATCAATGCAGGTGAAGCTGAAGAGCAGATCCGCACTAAGCTGAACCTGAAAGATTCTGAATCAACTCACCAGCAGCTCATCACAGAAGATGAATACCTGGAGATCCTGGATGCATTACCAAAGGACAACCAGCACCTTGCTGACGAAGACCCGAACAAGTTCATAGCTAAGATGGGTGCTGAGTCTGTACAGATGTTGCTGGCTCGCATAGACCTCGATAAGTTGTCTTACGACCTGCGTAACGCAGCAGCTAACGAAACTTCACAGCAGCGTAAGCAGGAAGCCCTGAAACGCCTTAGCGTAGTAGAAGCTTTCCGTGATGCAAACACACGTATCGAAAACCGCCTGGAATGGATGGTAATGCAATACATACCGGTTATACCGCCTGAATTGCGTCCGTTGGTTCCATTGGATGGTGGCCGTTTCGCTTCATCTGATCTTAATGATCTTTATCGTCGTGTTATTATCCGTAACAACCGTCTGAAAAGGCTTATAGAAATTAAAGCTCCTGAAGTCATCCTGCGTAATGAAAAACGTATGTTGCAGGAAGCTGTGGATTCACTGTTTGATAACAGCCGTAAGTCTAATGCTGTAAAGGCAGAGGGTGGCCGTGCGCTGAAATCATTGTCAGATGTACTGAAAGGTAAACAAGGTCGTTTCCGTCAGAACCTTTTGGGTAAACGTGTTGACTATTCAGGTCGTTCGGTTATCGTGGTAGGCCCTGAAATGAAATTACATGAGTGCGGTTTACCAAAAGATATGGCGGCTGAATTGTTCAAACCGTTCATCATCCGTAAACTGATAGAAAGAGGTATAGTAAAAACAGTTAAGAGCGCGAAAAAACTGGTTGAGCGTAAGGAAGCGGTAGTTTGGGACATTCTTGAGAATGTACTGAAAGGCCATCCTATCATGCTGAACCGTGCCCCGACGCTTCACCGTTTGTCTATCCAGGCGTTCCAGCCAAAACTGATCGAAGGTAAGGCGATACAGCTTCACCCGTTGGTTTGTTCGGCGTTCAATGCGGATTTCGATGGTGACCAGATGGCCGTTCACGTTCCATTGAGCAATGCTGCAATTACTGAGGCTCAGTTGTTGATGCTTGCTTCACATAACATCCTTAACCCGCAGAATGGTACACCTATTACCCTGCCTTCACAGGACATGGTACTTGGTCTGTATTATATCTCTAAGGGTAAGAAATCTACTGATACCGAAAAGGTAAAAGGAGAGAACAAAGCTTACTACAGCCAGGAAGAAGTGATCATAGCCAACAACGAAGGCCGTGCTGATCTTCATGCATGGATCAAGGTAAGGGCTAGTGTTCGCCAGCCTGATGGTTCATTGAAAACTGAATTAATAGAAACAACTGTTGGACGTGTACTGTTCAATCAGTTCGTACCTAAAGAAAATGGTTTCGTAAACGCACTGCTTACTAAGAAGTCTTTGCGTGAGATCATTGGTAGCATATTGAAGAACACAACTATCCCTAAGACTGTTGCATTCCTTGATGATATAAAAACATTGGGTTTCCGTACGGCGTTCCGTGGTGGTCTGTCGTTCAATATCAAGGACCTTACCGTTCCTGATATCAAGGAACAATTGGTTGCTAATGCACAGGTGGAAGTTGATGAGATCTGGGATAACTATAACATGGGTCTTATCACGAACAACGAGCGTTATAACCAGGTGATCGACGTTTGGTCACGTGTGGATACGCGCGTAACTGAAACGCTGATACGTGAAATGGCAGCAGACAAGCAGGGCTTCAACTCTGTGTACATGATGCTTGACTCAGGTGCGCGTGGATCTAAACAGCAGGTTAAGCAGCTTGCGGGCCTTAGGGGTCTGATGGCTAAGCCTCGTCGTAGTGGTTCATCAGGATCTGAAATTATCGAGAACCCGATCCTTTCTAACTTCAAGGTAGGATTGAGTGTATTGGAGTACTTCATCTCTACGCACGGTGCGCGTAAAGGTCTTGCGGATACGGCCCTTAAAACGGCGGATGCGGGTTACCTGACACGTCGTCTCGTTGACGTTGCACAGGATGTGGTGATCAATGGTGAAGACTGTGGTACACTACGTGGTATCGCTACTTCAGCGCTGAAGGATAATGAAGAAATAGTAGAGCCATTATACGATCGTATACTGGGCCGTACATCATTGCATAATGTATACGATCCTATTAACGACGAACTGATCGCTACTGCAGGTGAGGAAATAACAGAAGATATAGCAAACCGTATAGAAGAAAGTGTGATCGATACTGTAGAGATACGCTCTGTACTTACCTGCGAAAGCCGCAGGGGAGTATGTGCTAAGTGCTACGGAAAGAACCTTGCTACCGGCTACATGACCCAGAAGGGTGATGCAGTAGGTATCATAGCAGCACAGTCTATCGGTGAGCCGGGTACACAGCTTACCCTCCGTACGTTCCACGTCGGTGGTGTTGCGGGTTCATCTGCTATCGAATCTCAGTTAACAGCTCGTTTCGACGGTACTATCCAGTTCGATGGTCTGCGTACTACCAAGTACAAAGATGCAGAAGGCGAAGACCAGATCGTGGTAATAGGCCGTACAGGTGAAGTGCGTATTGTGGATGTAACGAACGATCGTTTGCTTATCACCAATAACATACCTTATGGTTCTATACTGAAGATAGCTAACGGCAAGAAAGTTGCTAAGGGCGATGTGATCTGCACATGGGATCCGTTCAATGCCGTGATCATTTCTGAGATCAGCGGTAAGGTGCGTTTCGACAATGTAATAGAAGGTATCACTTATCGTGAAGAGGCTGACGAACAGACAGGTCACCGCGAGAAGGTAGTAATAGAAACAAAAGATAAGACCAAGATACCGGGTATCTACATTGATGGAGCTAAAGACCAGAAGATGTATAACCTTCCTGTAGGTTCGCATATCATCGTTAATCCTGATGATGAAGTGTACAACGGACAGGTACTGGTGAAAATACCACGTGTCATGGGTCGTAGCCGCGATATCACGGGAGGTCTGCCACGTGTTACGGAGCTGTTTGAAGCACGTAACCCTAGCAACCCTGCAGTAGTAGCGGAAATAGATGGTGTAGTAGGATTTGGTAATGTGAAACGCGGTAACCGTGAGATCATTGTTGAATCACGCGAAGGTCTTGTTAAGAAGTACCTCGTACCACTTACGCGTCATATCATGGTGCAGGATGGTGACTTCGTTAAAGCAGGTACTTCCCTGTCAGACGGTGCTACCACACCTAGCGACATCCTCAACATTAAAGGACCTTTCGCAGTTCAGGAATACCTGGTAAATGAGATACAGGAAGTATATCGTTTGCAGGGTGTGAAGATCAACGACAAGCATATTGAAGTGATCGTTCGCCAGATGATGCGTAAAGTAAACATCGTTGATCCGGGTGATACTAAGTTCCTTGAAGAAGATACAGTTGATAAGTTCGAGTTCATGGACGAGAACGACTGGATCTACGATAAGAAAGTAGTTACAGATGCCGGTTCTTCTGATAAGATGCATGCAGGCCAGATCATCACTATCCGTGAGGTGCGTGAAGAGAACAGCGCATTGCGTCGTGCAGATAAGAAGGTAGTAGAATACCGTGATGCTAACCCTGCTACATCTTCACCGATGCTGTTGGGTATCACTAAGGCATCCCTGGGTACACAAAGCTGGATATCAGCCGCATCGTTCCAGGAAACGACCAAGGTGTTGTCACAGGCTTCTATCAACGGTAAATCTGATTACCTGTTGGGTCTGAAGGAAAACGTTATCACAGGTAACCTCATCCCTGCCGGTACCGGTATGCGTGAGTTCGAAAGCCTGATAGTAGGTTCGAAAGAAGAGTTCGAACTGCTGAATGCTAACCGTGATGTACTTCAGTTCGACGAAGAAGAATAGTAATTAGAGAATACTCATAAAGAGAAAGCCTGCTCAATCGAGCAGGCTTTCTCTTTTATTACATCTTACAATTATTGAGTAGCATTTATTGAGTAGCATTATTACTCACCACCATATCCCATCATCTCCCTGTTCTCCATCACAGCCGCTTCCACATATTGCAATACTGCTGTATCAAATTCATGGCCCTTGTTCAGGAGCACACTTACTGCTATCGGCAGCACTGCAATGGTTATTCCCCATGCGGTCAACTTATTTATATGCAGGTACAGTCGGGCGGCATCTTTTTCTGTAGTCAATATTATTTTATCAGTTACCTGCCAGTTATCGTAAGCTGCTTTTATTTCCTCCAGGTCCGGAGTTACAAAGTAATGGTGATCCTGGTAAGACAATGTATGCACATCGCTGGCGTGTGTTTTAAGAAAGGCCTCCAGTGGTTCAGGACGCGCTATGGCACATACCAGCACTATGCTCTTCTTTCTTATATCCACTTGTTGGCGGGTTATAAGATTATAAGGGGTATCATAATTGATGCCTGTAAAGAATACCTTCTGGTGCGGCATTGGTGCTATGCTATTCTCTATTTCTTTTGCTTGTGCAGGTTTCAGGTCCAGTGGGCATTTAGATACGATCACCACGTTGGCCCGTTTATAAGCGCTCTTTGCCTCACGCAGGCTGCCGAAGGGTAGTATATGATCTTTATAAAATGGCCGCGAATAGTCGGTAATAAGTACTGTAAGCCCCGCCTTTACGGATCGGTGCTGATAGGCATCGTCCAGAAGTATGACATCTACATCTGGCCTGCGTTGCAGTAGTGCCGGTATGCCTATCATTCGTTCTTCTGCCACGCTTACCACCAACTCAGGGTACTTCATATGGTACTGCATAGGCTCATCGCCTATTCGCAGCGCATTGGTCTGGTTATCAGCTATCAGGAAGCCTTGTGTATGCCTTTTATAACCGCGGCTCATGGTTGCTACCCTGTACTGGTATTGTAGTAGCCGTATCAGGTATTCTACATGTGGTGTCTTTCCTGTTCCCCCGGTAGATAGATTGCCTACCGTTATCACCGGCACACTGAACTCTATGGAAGAGAAGAACTTAGCATCATAGAGCCTGTTCCTCAACCATACTATAGCACCATATAGCAGGGCAATAGGATAGAGGAAAATACGTACTACGGAAAATATGTGATAGAGAATGTTTTTAGACCCCATACATGCAAAAGTAGATAGTCTGAATTACAATGCAGCTTCCGCCTGCCTGTTCTTTAACCTATTTAGGGGTATTTTTTTCTATATCCTTATAGGAAAAAGGAATTGAGCCATCTATGGCATGGATTTATAGGATGCTTTTTAACAATGGACCATTAAAAGATATTTTATGAAAAAGAACATAACTACTTTACTTATCGGCTGCATGATACCGATCATCTCTATAGCCCAACCCACATTAACTAAAAACGAGTTTTACCATATAGGCGACATCATAAATATGACCAGGTGCGATGCAACCAGCATAAATGCAGGTGTCGGCGGTGCAGCAGTTTCATGGGATTTCTCCGGCGTTTCCGCATCGGGTGGCATAGCTACAACAACGGTTGCCGCTAATACTTCATCCGATTTTCTTACGTCCAATATCATGATCACATTGCCGAACGGTAATACTCAGTTTGTGCAGGAGAGTAGTACAGATTCCTATATCGATGGAATGGTCGATCATGGTGTTACCACACAATACAATCATTTTGATTATTCGAGAAGGCCTGTGACTTATAATACAAACTACACAGATACCTATAAGGTGACCATAGTCGCTTCAGGAACGACAGGTACCGGCGTTGTAACACAAACCGGTGATGGATATGGTTCGCTTAAATTGCCTACAGGCACTTTTCCTTATGTGCTCAGGGTAAAGAGGCATATCACCGAAATAGATTCAGTTAGTGGTCTCCAGTCCGCATTTTTCACTACTACTACCTACATGTGGTTCGATACCGTACATACAGCTCCGCTATTTCGTATAGATTCTGGTTCAGATGTTACTGGGTCTACAGTTTCGGCCATGTACCTGGCAGCACCTACAGCTGTGAAAAATGTAAGCAATGATAATAGTAAGTATTCAGGTTTTATAGCTGACAATAAATTACAGATCATCGGAAACTTTGAATCGGGAAAGGATTATGATCTGGCGCTGTACAATGTTATAGGTGTTAAAGTATTGAGCCAAAGATTTACCGGCAATAAAAACGTGCAGCAATTCCCATTAAGTGCGCAGCTCACACCCGGTATCTATATTGCTGACGTTGCAGATGTAAATGCCCCGGCAGAACGGGCCGTTATAAAAGTTATAAAGCAATAACAAGCCTGCTCATAAAGTAATCATCGCTAAGTCTGCTACGTTCTGTAAATTGCAGGTCATAACCTGTTGATTTATGAACTGGATACAACATCCTGTAATTCTGGAAGGCGATAAAGTTAAGCTGGTACCACTGGAAAATGCACACTTTGCCGATTTGGTCAGTGTAGCAAAAGATCCCAGGATTTGGGAGTTTATCTCTATCAATGGAGCCGATGAGAATAGCTTGTTGCAGCATCTGAAAAGCGCTGTGCTCAGGCGAGGCACCGGTGAGCAATATCCTTTCACGGTCATAGATAAGGTCACCAACAAAATCATAGGAAATACTTTCTTTCACAACATATTTCCCGAGCATAGAAAGCTGGAAATAGGATGGACATGGTATGCTCCCGAATACTGGCGCACCGGCTACAACAGAGAATGTAAGTTGCTATTGCTTACTTATTGTTTTGAAACACTGAAGGCCGTTAGGGTGCAGTTGCAGACCGATGAGACCAATATGCGCAGCCGTACAGCCATATTGGGCATGGGTGCCACTTTTGAAGGTGTTATGCGCAAAGAACGTATTCGCGCTAATGGCTTGTTCCGCAACACGGCTATGTACAGCATTATCGATGATGAATGGAGTACCGTAAAGTCACGCCTCATTCCATCTGCAACAGGAACACTCTATTTTTAATTACTATGGAAGTAGATTACCTGATAATAGGGCAGGGTATATGCGGCACATTGCTGAGCAGGCAATTACTGCAGCATGGCAAGACCATAATGGTAATTGATGAAGGTTCTCCGCTATCCTGTAGCAAAGCCGCAGGTGGAATCATCAATCCCGTTACCGGTAAGCGCCTGGTCAGCTCATGGCTGATAGACCAACTGCTACCTTTTGCATGGGATACATACACCTCTTTTGGCGCTGAATTAGGTACACCAATTATTCAACGATCAGATATACTCGACTTTTATCCTATACAGGAAACCAGGAGCATTTTTATAGAAAGACAGGAAGATGGCAATGAATACCTCGGCCTGGAATCTGACGAAGAGCAATGGGCTGAATATTTCCGTTTCAATTATGGTATTGGTAAGATAGCGCCCTGTATGCTTGTTGATATTGGTGCTATGCTCAGCAAGTGGCGGCAACGATTGAATGAAGGCTACATGCTCCGGCAGGAAAAGTTTGACTTACAGCAATGCACGATAACAAACGATGGAGTTGTATATAAAGGTGTCAAAGCAAAGAAGATACTATTCTGCGATGGCGTTGCAAGTATGCACAATCCTTACTTCGATAGGCTCCCATGGTCTGCAGATAAAGGCGAAGCGCTGGCCGTATCAATTCCTGGCTTGCCCGCCACGCAAATATATAAGCAAGGTAATATCAGTATTGTCCCGTGGCGTAGCGGCCTGTTTTGGGTAGGTGCTGCGCACGACTGGAAGTTTACAGATATGCAGCCATCAGCAGCATTCAGGAAAAGGGTAGAGGAGCAGTTGAATTATTGGCTGAAACTACCATATACGGTCATCGATCATCTTGTTGCGCAGCGCCCTGCTAATGTAGATCGTAAGCCATTTGCTGGCCTGCATCCGTTACATCCTGCTGTCGGTATATTCAATGGCATGGGCGGCAAGGGCTGTTCTCTTGCACCATACTTTGCACACCAGTTTGCACAACATCTTGTTAATGGTACTCCCATTACTCCTGTGGTGGATGTGTGCAGGTACCGGAAAATATTAAGCAGGGAGAGTTTTTAGTGCACTTCTTTCTTTACCAATGAATCTGCGCTTACTATCGGTGTTGTTCTCCCGTTGTGGCAGGTCACGCAGGTTATCTGCTCCAGGGCACGTCCTTCCCTTGGCATCTTATCTATATAGTTAGCGTTTATGGCTGCTGTCATTTTCATCATCTCCCTGGCCACTATCTTCTCATGTTTATCGTCGGCCGCAAAGTCCATTTTCATGCGTTGCTGTCCTTCTATTTGTTTCCCCGTATGGCAAAAGCCACATCTTACACCAAGTGCCAGGGAATAGCTTCTCATTATATTATGGAGCTCTTCATTAGATATGTCTTTAGGCAGCACCTTCAGGTTCACAGGTTTTTCATCGTGGTCTTTCGGGGCAAAACTTTGGGCTATTACCAGTATGCCCGTACAGAAAATACTTACTACCAGCATCTTTTTATTGAAAAGCATAGACAGATATTTACTTGTAAATGTAGAAAATAGAAGGCAATAAAAAAGGCTATCAATATGATAGCCTTTAAATAATACTTCAAATTTGGAGCTTATTTAGCTCCTTTGTTAGAGATCATCTGGTAAGCTTTTTGAAAAACACTTGCAAACGTCGTGAACAATATTTTTATGTCCAGACCTATGCTACGGTTCTTCATATAATAGACATCCCACTGTATGCGTTTGCGCAATTCACGCTCTACGCTTATCTCGCCTATATAATCTTTTATCTGTGCCATGCCGGTCATACCTGGCTGCACTTCAAGGCGCAGATTGTAATAAGGGATCACTTCAGAATAATAACGTGTGTGGTACAGCATATGCGGTCTTGGACCTACCACGCTCATTTCACCCAGTATCACGTTAAAGAACTGAGGAGTTTCATCCAGGTGAGTGATACGTAAAAATTTACCAATTGCAGTAATACGTTTGTCGTTTATTCCTACCTGCTTTATATCCGCCTCATCATTTACATACATGGTACGGAATTTAAAGCAATTAAATTCTACCCCCATGTAACCCGTACGTTTCTGAACAAAGAACACCGGACCCTTGGATGTTAATTTTATTAATAAAGCAATGATAGGAGTAAGCCAGAACATTACAGTAATAATAAATATAGCAGAAATTGTTACATCCATTATTCTTTTAACAGTATAATAATATGAAGCAGGCTGATGATCCAAGTATTGCTCATGCATCTCCATAAACATATAGCGTATGTTCGCTATGTTTGTTTGCGGAAGAACCTGTGCAGGAGTTCTTTCAAGTGTGATATTTATAGTTGACTGCTCTTTCATTAACTCTTAAGCGGATTTACTTATAACCAACAAAAATCGTGCTAAATTTTCGAAAACGAAAGTTTAACACGAATATATTTTTTCTTACAGTAGTACCCGGTAAGAAGTCGTTATGTTATTTAGAGAAGTCCATGCTAAAATCGTGCACACCCAGGTTCAAGTTTGGATTATAATATGGATCATTTTTAATATACTTATCCCATTTGCTTTTAAACATTGCAATTTCCCTAACGTGTCTTTCAAATGATTCTTTGCTTTGATGAGGATGACCTCTAGTCGCTGATTCATAATGATACAATTCAACATCAGGCATATATACATTATAGTAACCGTGATCTAGTATTTTTAAACAAAAATCAACGTCATTGTATTCGACTTCAAATTTTTCGTCCATACCACCTACTTCATCATACACACTTCTTCTTATCATCAGGCAAGCAGCTGTTACAGCGGAGTAGTTGTTGGTAGATTGTATATAATTAAAATAACCTGCATCATCTTTGTAATTATTTACAAACGAGTGACCAGCTACTCCTCCCAATCCAATAATAACCCCGGCATGCTGTATATTATCATCTGGGTATAATAATTTAACGCCAACGGCCCCCGTTTTTTCATGCTGAGCAAAGGAAACCATTTTTGTGAGCCAATCGTTATGTATTATTTCCACATCATTATTAAGAAGCAAGATATAATCTCCCTTACTTTCTCTAACTCCAATATTCATTAACTTGGAGAAATTAAAAGGTATGTTAGCGTCAATACACTTGAAGTTTGAATACTTCTGACGATATTCATCCATCAAATCAAAAAATTCTTTAGTAACACTATTGTTGTTAATTACAATTATTTCATAATCCGTATATGATGTTTTCTGAATAATAGAATCAATTGTATTTCCTAACAACTTAATATGGTCTTTTGTAGGTATAATAATACTTACTTTGCCCGGTTTTACGATGTCATAGATTATCTGATATCCTCTTAATCCTGAAAGGTATTTAACCTCCCCTGGCGTGTCTCTGCGCATCAATGCTTCTTCCAATGCTTTTTTCGCGGCAATGTATGCATATGGCTTTACGTCCTCTCCTTGTGCGGCAGATTTTTCGTGAATGCGCCAGTGATATAAAACTTTAGGTATATGCCCTATCTTAGAAGTTAGTTCAGTAGCCCTGAGTATTATATCGTAATCTTGGCTTCCTTCAAATCCTAACCTGAACCCTTTTAATTCGTCTACTATTTTTTTCTTCATTACTACCACGTGACCAAAGTAGTTCCGCGACAATAAATTGTCCGGTGCCCAGTCGGGTTTGAAATGTGGTATTAGATATGTGTTCCCGTCAACTTTATCCTCGTCAGAATATATAATGTCACTTTGTTCAGGGTGTTCATTTATATGTTTCACGATCTCAAAGCAACAATTTGTTGTCAGCAAATCATCGTGATCCATAAACAGGATGTATTCACCCGTTGCAAGGGCCAATGCTGAATTTGAAGTCGCTGATATATGGCCGTTTTCTTCTCTGAAAACAACTTTTATTCTGCTGTCTTTAAGCGCATACGCTTCTAATATTTTTTTTATCTGGGGATTGGGTGAGCAGTCATCTGCCATACATAATTCCCAGTTGGTATATAATTGATTTTGTACGGATTCAATTGCATATTTAAGGTAGTTAACCGGGGGGTCATACACCGGCATTACTATACTTATTTTCGGATTATTTTTCAGCAATTTAGATTCTACGTCATAATATGCTTTTAACGTTATGTGATCTAATTTTTTATTTATCCAGTCATTATATGTGTTAATACCATTTGATGCACCGGCATCTAAATAAATAATCTCTACCTTCCTGTCTTCGGCTAGTAAGTATAGCTTTCGTAATGCATTTTTAAATATTTTTCTAATAAGTCTGAAACCAGGTTTGGTTAATGTAAATAAAAGAAATTTTAATAATTTTTTAAACGTACTTGTTCCCGGCGTTTTCTTCTTAAAAAATATTTTTCTTATTCTATCAAATTTATTGGCCAATTTAAAATGCCATCTACTTTCAAGTAAATTGATCCTCTGTTGTAGCTCGGCTCCTAACCGGTTTAACGCTCCTAATTCATCTTTTGAATGAGAAAGAAGAGATTGCAATGAAAATATTTTTTGATTTAATTTCTTTATGTCATATTGGGGAATGTACTGGTTTTCAGAAAATATTTTAATAATTTGTTTTAATCTATCTTCGAATAGCGGCGCATGTTTATCTAGTATAGGTTTATAGTTTTCGAATGGAATAATTCTGTTTGAAATATCATCATGGTCATTATTAGTGTCATTAATTATTGCATCAACTTCTAATGCATAATTAGTGTTTGGCTCCAGACATCTTATTGTAAAATCCCAAACAAAAATTTTATGTGCAAGAGATTCGTCAAAACCATTTGCTAATTGCCATGTCTTTTTTGAAAAAGCAATGTTGCCAGGAATCGAAAAAACTGTAAGGATGTCCACTATAGTTATCTTAGTAGATGGCATCTCATTTATCTTGTTCTCACTTATACTGCTAAAAACAAAATCCGGAGGTGTGATTATGTTTTTGAACGGAGACAATAAGCTAACTGAAGAATATAAAACCGAAAGATCATCAAGAATAAAATACTCTTGTTTACTGGAATTAATAATTCCATTTAACATTGATGATATATTCGTTGAGCAAGCCTCTACAATAATGTTGGAGACGTTTTGCTGAGAATTAATTAACGACCTCTGAATATTTCTTTTTTCGTACTCATTCTTGCATACAATATGAATTAAAGGCGCTTGTATAAAAGAATTCGTGAATTGAGATGTTTTTTTAAGAATTGATTCCTGTGTAATATTTTCACCGCATATAAGTATAAATAAAAACTCTTTTCCGGTAAACCAGAAATCGCTTCGTGCAATAAAATTATTCTTGTCAAGCTCCTGTTTTATTTTCTTCGTTATCTCACTACTATCGAACGGATATGGGTCTCCAATTTTTCTTGCACTGAATATTTCTTTAACGTCAAAAAAATGTTTAAAGGTTGTCCCCGGTTCAAAAGCAAGATGTTGTAGGACTATTTCAGGAGTGTAAATGACATTATTTATGTGAAATAATGCTGTACTTGTCAAATGATCTTTGTGAAATTTATTGATGTTATCCAGATAATCTTCTTCACTGATTTTGACACTGGCTCTCTTTATTTTGGTCCCGTATTGGAAAATAAAAAAAGCGTCGGGGAAAATTTTATCGGCTTCTAATTCAAAAAATAATTTATAATCAATTTGCAACCCCCATAGCTGTTTACTATCGAATGCCTTATCAAAAATAAATTTTAAAGTTGTTTTATGGCCGTCCGTTTTCTTAGAATTATCATCGATTTTTTTAAGGGATAATTTGCTTACTTCGTCCGAAAAAAAATAATTTTTCTTATGGTTTATGTTTTCAGAAACTTTGTAGGCATTCTTAACCAATATATGATTAGATAAAAGTAAAGCCAAAGGTTCGCCATCAGTAATGTTTGGCGAAACAATAAATATCGGGGTTTGCCCCGGTTGAATTTTATTTAAAATAGGCTCCTGTAATTGTTGCATATGTCTATAGCGTTTCCACTGTGAATTAATTCCCCTTGTTCAAGTAAAATGGCCTTATCACATATACGTGCCACATCATCTGGAAAATGAGAAACAAAAAGTATTGTTTTTCCTTGTGCTTTTATTTGATATATTTTTTCCATGCACTTTGCCTGGAATCCCTGATCTCCAACGGCCAATACTTCATCAATAATAAGTATATCTGAGTCGTTTGCCAAAGATATAGAAAAAGCCAGACGGGCAATCATGCCGGAAGAATATTGTTTTACAGGCATCCGTAATACGTCTTCACTTAACTCGGAAAATTCTTTAATGTTTTCAACTGCATTAGTATTTTTTCGACGAGTACCATATAAGGCCAAAAGCATCGAGATATTTTCATATCCTGTAAGCTCAAGTTCCAAGCCGGCGCCAATGGCTAAAATAGGTGCAAAACTACCATTTACTGTAATAGTGCCATGATCTGGCCTAATTACCCCGGCTATGGTACGCAGTAGGGTACTTTTACCCGAACCATTTCTCCCAAGTATACCGAGGCTTTCACCTTTCCTTACTTCAACATTAATATTGTTCAGTATTGTCTTGCTTTTGAATGGACTTTTCCTGTGGGTAATAAGATCTTTGATTGAATATACACCTACATTGTTCTGCCAAAAGCTTACATGGACATTTTCAACCTTAATAATAGTATCTGTATTCATTGCAAGACTCTATATAGCAGAAATAAATTGATTTTTCAACCTGTTAAATACAAATTGTCCTATAATATACATACCGATAGCAATTATGATACAGTTACTCCATAAATGTATAGGCGGTGCGGCTGTATCATAAAATATACTTCTTCCCAATTTGATGTAATAGTATATAGGGTTACATTTTATTATTAACTTATACTTCTCTGCAATAAGGCTTTCTGGATAAGCGATTGGTGTCAAATAAAAAATTGCAGGTTGTATTGTATTCCATATTATACCTA
>JAOQAP010000253.1 GCA_025963465.1 Flavipsychrobacter sp. | reverse complement strand
TGCTAAAGCAAACAATAAGAGCAATAAAAATTTGTTCATGATTCTAAATTATAAAAATTAAAGCACTGACTCAGAGGGCTAGGTCGCTGTCCTCACGTCCACCACCTTCACCTGCAACTTTGTAGTCCCGTTATGTTCGTTCTCCTCTATGTTGTATAGCATATCAAAAACGCCATCCCTCACTATCTCATACTTGTCTCCCAGTCCAAAACCAATACCCTCTATTATGGCGCCGTTCTCCTGGAACGCTACCACACGCAGGTGCATCTCTTTTATTTTGGCAGATGAGCCATGATGGTCGCGCAGTCCCCGTGTCAGGAACACGGGTTTCATATTTGCCGGGCCAAAAGGCTCCATCTGTTTCAATAGGTTATAGAATGTTTGTTTCACCAGCGACAATGGTATCTCTGCGTCTATTTCTATCTCAGGTACCTTCTGGTCTTCAGTAATGGTCGCAGCTACTATCGATTCAAACTTCGCAATGAACGCATCTACATTGTCTTCGCTCATGGTCATACCTGCAGCGTAGAAGTGGCCCCCGTAGTTTTCCAGCAGATCCCTGCACTCATGTATCGCTTCATAGATATTGAATCCCGATACCGACCTTGCTGACCCCGTAGCCTTACCATTGGCCGCAGTCAGCACTATCGTAGGCCTGTAGTAGTGGTCTATCAACCGCGATGCTACTATGCCCACTACACCTTTGTGCCAGTGTGGCCTGTACAGCACCGTCGATTTCCTGGTGGCTATCAGCGGGTCATTATTCAGTATGCCCAGCGCTTCCTCGGTTATACTCTTGTCTACTTCTTTACGGTCATCATTGTCACTGTGCAGCGCTGCTGCCAGTGTTAGTATCTTTTCAGGGTCGGTTTCTATAAAAAATTCCACCGCCTTACGGGCGTCATCCATCCTTCCCGCAGCATTCACCCGTGGCCCTATCACAAAGACAAGGTCTGGTATGGTCAGTGCCCTTGTCACGCTGCTCAGTTCTTTCAGCGTAGCAATGGCCAGGCAAGGCTGCTCGTTGATGCGTCTTATGCCATAGTAGGCCAGTATACGGTTCTCTCCGTCTATGGGCACTATGTCGGCTGCTATACTTGTAGCCACCAGGTCCAGGTATTGGTATACCGTTTCCATCGGTTGCTTCAGATGTATGGCCAGTGCGCTCACCAGCTTAAACCCGATACCCGCACCGCTCAGTTCCTTATAAGGATACTTACAGTCTTTCTGTTTAGGATTTAATATCGCGAAAGCCGGTGGTATATGTTCATCCGGTAAGTGATGATCGCAAACTATTACATCTATACCCAGCGATTGAGCATACGTAATATGCTCCACCGATTTTATGCCACAGTCCAGTGTTATCAGCAGCGTATAGCCATTCGCATGCGCATGTTCTATACCCGCCCTGCTGATACCATAACCCTCCCTGTACCTGTGCGGAATGTAATAAGAAAGCTCACCATTGTAATTTTTGCGCAGGTAGGAGTATACCAGTGCTACTGCCGTAGTGCCATCCACATCATAGTCGCCGTATACCATTATGCGCTCGTGCCATTCCATGGCCTCGCTGATGCGGTCTACTGCTTTGCGCATGCCCTTCATCAGGAAGGGATCATGCAACTGGCTCAACTCCGGCCTGAAGAATAACTTTGCATTTTCATAGTCCGTGATGCCGCGCAGTGCCAGTATCCTGCATATGCTCGGATTTATTTTCAACGCCTCTGCCAGCCCGCTCACTATAGTTTCGTCTACAGGCTTTAGCGTCCATCGTTTATCGGGTCTTGTGCCGGTGATCGTCATACTCCGAAATCCAGTTGCTGCACCGCATTGTGATACTCATTTACCCATTTGCCCAGCTTGTTGCCAAACGTGCCATCCTCTAGATTCACAAAAAAGTCGCCTTCCTGCATGATCTGTTGCAATAACCAGTCCTGTGCCTGTATGCACTGCATAGCAGTATTATAAGGCGTATGGCTGAATGACACCATCTCGTATACACTCACGAACTGGTCCGGGAAACGTTTGCCCAGCTCCTTCTCTATCTTCTTTCGCTCCAGGAACATAGGATCGGCCACCTTGTCCCTCATCTCGGTAAAATTCTGCAGTGCCAGTTGTGCCACCGCATCGCCATTCGGCTTGCGTTTTATTTCGTACTGCTTCAGTATGGTATCCCAGTTATCGCCATGTGCGTCCAGCAGGCCGGAGAGCACCGTGCAATCCTCAAAGCCGGCGTTCATACCCTGTCCGTAAAACGGCACAATGGCATGAGCAGCATCACCTATCAGTGCGCTCTTGTCTTTATAGTGCCAGGGGAAAATGTGCGTAGTGATCAGCGCCGATGTAGGATTAGTGAAAAAATCCTCAAGCAGTCCCGGCATCAGCGCCTTCGCATCAGCAAACTGCGTGTCAAACAGTGTTGTCACATCAGCCTCTGTATTCAGCTTGTCAAACGCCATGCCTTCACCTTCGAACGGCATGAACATCGTACATGTAAACGTGCCGTCCGTGTTCGGCAATGCGATCATCATATACTTGCCGCGAGGCCATATGTGCAGGGCGTTCTTTTCCATCACCCACTCGCCATTCTTGCCCGGCAGTATAGCCAGCTCCTTGTAGCCGTACTCCAGGTAATGCTGGCTGGCATTCACACGCGGCATCTTGGTATAGCTGTCGCGCAGCGCGCTGTGCGCCCCATCTGCCCCAAAAAGCAGGTCTGCCTTCACTGTATGTTTTTTGCCGTCAGCATGTTCCAGGTGCAGCACATTTGCCGCCACGTCCACGCTGTTGCACTTATGTTCAAAATGTATTTTCGCGCCGCTCTGCTCCGCCAGCGTCATCAGTTTCCTGTTTAGCTCACCGCGGCTCACACTATATATAGCTTCGTTGTTCTTGCTGTATGGCTGAAAAGCTGTGTTTCCATCAGGCTGGTGCAGGTAGCGGCCATACATAGGTATCGCTATCGGCTCCATCTCGTCCTTCAGGCCTGCCAGCTCCAGTGCTTTCCATCCGCGCGCGCTCATCGCAAGGTTTATACTCTTGCCTGCACTCATATTTGCGGCACGCATATCTCCCCTCCGCTCATATACGTTCACCTCATGACCTCTCTTCCTCAGTATCACCGCCAGTAGCGAACCCACCAGGCCCGCACCCAAAATTGTAACCTCCCTTGCCATTATTAGTATTTGGTAGCAAAATAGACAATTTATAGCGTTTTCCCCTCGCTTTTGTAATGGTTGCCTGTCCCGATGTCTATCTGGAAGACTTACCGGATTGTACGCATCATTTGACAATTACTAACCGGAGCTAAAATTATTTTAGTAACTCAGTAACTTAATTTATATTCTTATATGTATATTTGTTGAAATTTTTAACAGGTGAAAAACCGAAAAGTTAGATACTTACTGGTAGGGGCATGGCTGGTGGTTATCTTTTGCTGCATATCGTATATTTTCTGGTACACAGACTGGCAATATAGCTTGCCAACACCCGTCCCTGGAAATTATCATGCAGTAAAGCGAGGAACCTACATAGACCTGGGTGATAAACTGCCAATTGACAAAACGAAGCCAGTACTCATTCATTTTTTCAATCCCGATTGCCCATGCTCCCGTTTCAATATGACGCACTTCAGATCATTGGTAAGAAAATACGGCAATAAAATAAATTTTGCCATAGTAGTGATGAATGAAAAAGCGCACTATACTGAAAAAGAGATACAGGATAAATATGACCTGGCTATTCCTATATCATTTGATACCACATTAGCTGCCATATGTGGGGTTTACTCTACGCCCCAGGCGGTCCTGCTGAATACAGACCGCTATCTTTTTTATAGGGGCAACTACAATAAAAGCAGGTACTGCGCAGATAAGAACACAAACTACGCACAAATGGCTATAGATAGTTTATTAGATCATCGCACCCTCGCATCATTCGATGAGAGCGCATTCAATCCATATGGTTGTCAGTTACCAACATGTAAAAAATAAGCGTATGCAGAAAGAACAACTAATGACAGATTATGGAGGGCGTATAGTGCATGTAGATGCATTTATATCCCAGATAAAAGAAAGGTCGGATAAGCTGATGAATTACTTCCTGGTAGCTTATTTTCTGGTAGGCCTGCTGCTGGCTTTCTTTTATGATACATGGTTCATCGCTATAGGGGTTGGCGGTCTGTCATTGCTTGCATACTATACTACTAAATTGCTGGTAACCGATTCAAACCTGTATCAGTATGTACTGAGCACTGTTTTCGGCATCTTTATGGCCCAGTATATCTATCAGATGCACGGCTTATTCGAAATGCATTTCATCGCATTTGTTGGTAGCACTATATTGGTAACCTATCAAAACTGGAAGCTCCAGGTTCCGATAGCCTTGGTGGTAATTGTTCACCATGCACTATTTGGCTACCTGCAGTATATAGGGTATGACAAGATCTACTTCACGCAGCTGGATTATATGACACTACAGACATTTATCATTCATGGTATATTGGCAACCATCATATTTTTCATTTGTGGATTATGGGCTTACCACTTCAAAAAATACAGTGAAAGCCATATTGAGCAAACTTTTGAAATGGGCAGGCTGCAGGAAGATAAACTGCAGAAAGAAGAACTGGAACGGACCAATACAGAACTCATAAAATCAAATAAAGAGCTGGACAGGTTTGTGTACAGCGTTTCGCACGATCTGCGCGCGCCACTTTCTTCCATGCTTGGTGTTATTGGTATTTCAGAAACAGTTACTGATGATCCGTTCATGATCAAGAACATGAGCATGCTCAAATTGAGTATTACAAAACTAGATGGGTTCATTAAAGATATCCTGGATTATTCGCGAAACTCAAGAACAGAAATCGGGAAAGAGGAGATACATTTCAATGACCTGCTTCATGATATTACCAATAACCTGAAGCATATGTGCGCTAATGAGAAAAAGCAAATTGACATCAGGACTAGCATAAAAAATGGCATCCCCTTTCATTCCGACAAGAGCCGCATAACAATAATACTGAGCAACCTCATCTCAAATGCTATGCGCTACCATCACCCCGATGTAGCCGATCCGTTTATAGAAATAGGGGTCGCCGTTTCCGAAAATGCCGCAGCCATAGTTATTAAAGACAATGGCATAGGCATTGATAAAATGCACCAGGAAAAAATATTTGAAATGTTTTACCGTGTATCCACAAAGTCTGTCGGTTCCGGCCTTGGTCTGTACATAGTTAAAGAAACAATGGAAAAATTAGGAGGAACTATCCGGTTAACTTCTGAACCAGGCAAAGGCACGGAATTCAACCTTATTATCCCTAATTTAGTAGCATAGCATTAACCATGTAACTCAAAAAATAAAGCCTCATGTACAAAAAAGTATTGGTAGTAGACGACAACCAGGTAGATAGGTATATTGCTGAAATTGTAATGTCGAAATATGCATTTGCAGAACAGATAGTTTGTCTTGAGTCAGCGCCCGATGCCCTCGAATACCTTATTGCCCTCGAGAGTACGCCCGAAGAATTGCCCGAGCTCATTTTTCTTGACATTAACATGCCGTTCATGAGCGGCTTCGACTTTCTGAATGAATACGAAAGCCTGTCAGAGGCTATTAAAAAGAAATGCATCATAATGATGCTCACCACATCCTTAAACGAAAATGACCGGGTATTGGCAGAAGCCAATAAATATGTGTGCAGCTTTCTCAATAAACCGCTTAATAAAGAGAAGATCGACCACTTTGATGATTATCAGAAAAAACATCACTAGGCCGCCGGGCCAGCTTTGCTTCCGATTACCAATGAGTATAAATAAACACACCTCCCATCTGTAGATGAGAGGTGTGTCAGTGTCAAAAATAGAAGGCACTATTTGATAAACCATATGCTACAATAGCATTACGGTACCAATTTCATTGTAGCTCTCCTGTTCTGTTTCTTTCCGTCATAAGTATTATTTGTAGCAGCGGGTACACGACTGCCATGTCCTACTGTTTTCATCCTGTTTGCGTTAATGCCTCTTTTTATCAGCGCTGTTTTTACCGATTTTGCACGTCCGGCAGATAGGACAATGTTCTTCGCTTCCGATCCGCTGGCATCAGCATGGCCGTCAATGATCAAAGTAGCATTTTTATCAGCTTTCAGCTCTAGTGCCGCCTCGTCAATGATCAGGTAAGATTCAGTGTAAATAGTTGTCTTATTTACGTCAAACAATATAGGCGTCCCGATATCTATTACTTCTTTGGTTACCTGTGGTTCCGGTTGTGGAGCCGGAGGTGCAGGAGCTGTAAGAGTAAAGTCACTGCCATTGGCAACGCAGGCTCCTGTTTTAGCAACTATACCTGAGTATTTACCTTCACACAAGCCGGCTATCGTTATTGAGTTGTCTGAATTAACAACACCTGTAAATGTGGTTTGGTGTGTGCCGTTCAGGTTGTAATCAATTGTCACTGCTTTTCCTGCGTACAGGCCATTGAATTGCACCGAACCATTGCAGGTACCCTGCGCCGTTGGATTAGTCGGCGTCTGGCCGGATATCCGCATAACCGGGTCAGCAATTGTTATAGGCGTTCCGGTAGCTTTTTGCTTCTTGATGGTCGCTACAATACCTGTGTAGCTTCCCGCACAAAGATTGCTGATCTTTACTTGCCCGTCATTTTGCACAGTTGTTTCATACTTGGTGATTTGTCCGCCGTTATGGCTGTAGTCAACGCTTACCGGTGCGTTTGGTGTTAAGCCATACAATACGATACCTCCGTCACATGCACTGCATTGCGTTGGTGAGCTTTGTTCCATCCGGGTAATAGACAATGGTGTACGTTTTCCGCCAAGGAAGAAGCGAACGCCAAGGTTAACGCCGAATGCCTGGTTGTTGCTTGCAGTCACATTGTTCAGCACCGAGCTGTAGTTGCCATTACCATCGGTAAGCCTGTAACCATTTTGAGCAGTATTCTTAAATGGCTGGAACATATAGTATCCCCCCAGGTTAAGCGCCACTTTATCAGACAAAAAGTAATTGAACGAAGGCTGCAGCAGCAAGCCTATTGATGCTGTCGTATAAGATGTGTTACCCTTTTTATTTACCGGGTCTAATCCTGTACCTACATTATAGCCTATTGCACGTTTTGCATTGAAATATTCCTGCACATTTCCGTTCGGGTTATTTTTGAAGAACTCTGTCTTTGTGATCATCCAGTCACCTGCATCAGGGACCGGCGAATTATCATAGACCGATGTGGTACCGCCGTCGCCATTCTTCACAAGCTTATAGATAGCCTCATGGTCAAAAGAAGCGCGTGTTGTTGATGCGTTCTTCATTTGCAGGTTAATGAGGGCCCCTGCATCCGCAGTAAAGCCCCAGTGCTTCGAGAAACGGTTTTTATACTTCAGCACCACAGGTACATTGAACATAGAGGAAGTAATGCTTTCCCTGATGTCATAACCCGTTACCAGTTGCCTGAATGTATGCCCAGCACCGTCTGTTGCCTGGTATTCCACATGATACTTGTCCAGCACCGCATCTCCCTGCTGTTGCATATACATAAGCCCTGCACCTATACCAAAGTGACGCTTCTTACCGAAGAAAAAGCCTAACTGTGCATCTCCGCCATACGAATAACCATCTTTGGATTTTAGCTCACCTGTATTCACATTCAGTGCGTTCAGGTAATTGTTGGTCGAAGGGGCCATTGTAAAATCCTGGCTGGCTTTCCCGCCCAGCAGGTTCAGGTCTATCACCCATCGCGACAGGTCAGCGTCCTTCGTGTATTTCTTTACCGCAGGGCTTTGGGCAACAGCGGATATTGTGCTGCCTGCTGCTAAGAGTGTGATCATTAAATATTTCATCATAAAAATTATTTGTGTGGAGTTTGTTTGATTTAGTTCTTAATAAATTTAGCAGTAGCTACTCGCAGGCCATTCTGGTAGCATGCTATCATGTAGTGTCCTGCCGGTAATGCTGCCACGTCAATTGTTGCTTTGTTGTCAGCAGTTTGCGCTGTGCTTATCTTTTGTCCCATCATGTTCACCACCTCAATGGCTATCATACCAGTCACGGAAGTAGTAATGCTTACATTGATAACACTGTTAGCCGGGTTCGGATAGACAGAAATTGCAGCAGCATCGGTAGCTATATTTTGCACCGCTGTTGGTGTTTTGTAGTAGGTTTTCTGTATACAGCCGCCTGATGTGGTCATTGCCCAGTACGCCTTGTTGCTGAAGTCAGGGCTTATTGCCAGGTAGTCCTGGTTGATCTCTCCTGTCAGCAGTGTAGAATCCAATGTGCTGATATTATCATAACCCCACTGGTAAGCATCTTCAGTGCTCGGTGTACAAACAAAATGATTATTGAAGTATGTAACCTGTGGTGTATGTGCTACGCCTGTTCCTACATTAATAGTAACGCTGCTCTGGCTCGTGCATCCTGTTGCTGTTCCGGTAGCGTTCAGCATCACTGTCGCTGTTCCGGGTGTAGTAAAGTTGATCAGTGCATATTGATGCCCTGTACCTTGTGCCCACACTGTAGCATTCGTTGCTGTCCATTTGTAAGATATGCCGGTTGGCGGCATTGTAGCTGCACCAAAGTTCTGGTACATGGTACCCGTACAGGTTGCCGCAGGCGACTGTGTTGCAATTACCGGTATTGCCGGTAAAGCGCTTACTGTTATTGACTTGGTAGTAGTGGCCGTGCCGCATGCATTGGTAACCGCATAGCTGATCGTAGCTGCGCCTGCCGATACACCTGTTATTGCGCCGCTGGTTACAGTTACATTTGTATTGCTGCTGCTCCATGTGCCGCCGGTAGTAATGTTGGTCAGCGTTATAGAAGAACCGATACAAACAGTATTTGTACCTGTTATTACACCCGGGTTTGGCAATGGATTTACTGTGATCGATTTTACAGCACTCGCAGTTCCGCATGTATTGGTTACTGTATAGCTGATATCAGCTGTGCCACCGGCAACACCTGTTACTAAGCCGCCTGTTACTGTTGCATTGGTATTGCTGCTGCTCCATATGCCGCCTGTTATAGCGTCTGTCATTGCAATTGTTGCTCCCTGGCATACTATAGATGGGCCGGCAATAACACCTGCAACAGGTATTGTATTTACTGTCATTGAATGTAAAGCGTTTGCCGTTCCGCAAACATTAGTTACTGTATAGCTGATAGTTGCAGTACCTGTTGCAACACCCATTACAAGTCCGCCCGTTACAGTCGCATTCGTATTGCTGCTGCTCCATACTCCGCCTGTAGTGGCATCAGTCAATGCTGTTGTTGAACCAACACATACGACAGATGCGCCTGTTATTGTTCCTGCATTTGGCAATGGATTTACTGTAATTGGTTTTAGTGCAGTTGTACTACCGCATGCATTTGTTACCGTATAGCTAATCGTCGATATACCACTTGCCACGCCTGTTACTGTACCACCTGATACGGTTGCATTTGTATTACTAACGCTCCATGTGCCACCCCCAATAAGATCGGTTAATGCTATCGTAGACGCGACACACACACTTGACGGGCCGGTTATAACGCCCACAACAGGTAATGTGCTTACAGTCATTGATTTTACAGCACTTGCAGTGCCGCAACTGCTCGCCACGGTATAGCTTATTGTTACTGCTCCTGCTGAAACACCTGTTACCAGACCACTTACAACGGTAGCCCTTGCATTACTGCTGCTCCATATACCACCTGTAGTAGCATCCGTCAGTGAAACAGAAGAACCCACACATACATTTGATGGTCCCGTGATAACTCCCGCACTAAGTGTAGGTCCTACTGTAACGGTTTTGATTGCTGTACCTGCACCACATAGTGTTGATATAGTATAGCTGATGGTCGATGTGCCCGTAGCGATACCTGTTACTACACCACTTACTACCGCCACATTTGTATTACTGGCGCTCCAGACACCGCCCAAGGTGGTATCTGTCAATATAATTGATGAGCCCACACATACACTTGAAGAGCCGGTAATAATACCTGGCCCCGATGGGTTAACTGTTACTGTTTGAGTGGCAAAGCAACCATCCGGCATTGTGTAGGATATTGTTGGCGTGCCATTAGCTACCCCGGTTATATCACCTGTTGTAGATCCTGCTGTTGCCTGGGCCGTATTGCTGCTGCTCCAGGTACCGCCCGGTGTCGCATCGCTTAGTGTTATTGTACCGCCTTCGCACACAGTGTTAGGCCCTGTTATTGGCAGTGGCGCTGTGCCTACCGTCAGAGTAGTAGTACTGATGCATGATAAAGGGGATGTATAGTTGATGGTAGTAGTACCAGGTGTCATACCTGTAACTACTCCTGATGATGAACCTATTGTAGCTACCAGGGTATTGCTGCTCGTCCATGTGCCACCCGCATCAGCGTCAGAAAGTGTTGTGGTTGAACCTGTACACGTTGGTTGGATACCCGTTATTGGCGCACCAACGCATGTAGCGGGTGTAGTATTCACATAGCTGCCATTAATAGCAATTGCACCATTGATCGTCATAGCGCGGCCGTTAAGTGTATCTCCTGTATTTAATGTTATAGCGCCTGCATCTACCAGTGTTCCGTTAAACACGGAATTGGAAAACACGTTTACCGCGCCGTCTACCTTCCAGTATACATTCTTGGCCTGCGTACCATTGGTCAGTATTATTTTCGACAGTGATCCTGTTGTAAAACTGCCGTTTATCTTTATTACAAATACAGCGTTCGGATTGCCCTGTGCATTCAGTATCAGGTTGCCCGTCAGTTGTGTTATGCCCGTTATCTGGTAAGCATGTGGTGTCAGTACCAGGTCGTGGCCCAGGTTCGCAGGGTCCAGCAGGTTTATATCAGCGGCCATGGCCACCAGGTAGTTGTAGACATTAGTAAGATCACCCGCTGCAGCTGCAGTAGAAGGGTCCATGGAGTGAATGGCACCTGTTACATTTAATGGATTGAAACCTGTAGGAGCAGCTGAGTTACCACCTACATCACCAAGCACATAAGTTACGGGTGTGCTGGTTACCGCACCGATACTTGAAAACACGCCATACGTAGCTGTGGATACAAGTGCAGGTGCTAGTGGCCCTGTAAGGTATGGGCTGCCACATCCTATTGGGGTATAGGAAACTAACTGGCTAACCAGAACAGGTGCGTTCATAGCAAGTGCTCTGCCTTCCAGTGTATCCAGGGTGCTGGTTAGGTCTATTTGCCCGTCAGCTACTATAGTTCCTCTTAGAAAGGTACCGGTACCCACATTTACTGCTCCGCCTACTTGCCAGAACACATTACATGCCATTGCGCCATTAAGCAACTTCACTTTAGATGAAGCGCTGGTAGAAAGAACGCCTCCTATTTGGAATATGAATATTGCGTTCGGATCGCCGCCGGCGTCTAAAATAAGATCCCCGGTCAACGTTGCCGCAGTAGGTATAGAATATACCCCAGGTGCAAGTATTAGCCCGCCACCAAATGGGCTCGCCAGCGTTCCTGTCGGTATAGTTGCACCCAGCTGCGTATATAAACTTACCACATCGGCAGCAGCGGCTCCGGTTGCAACGTCAAAAACGTGCATTACCCCGTCTACATTACCAAACCCGGTAACACTACCCGGCAGGTTAGAACCCACATCACCGGTTAGGTGATTAAGATACTTCGTTCCGGAGCAAGTCATCGCCCCGTTTGTTGTAAAAAGAACAAATTTTGCGGCAGTCCCCAATATGGGCGCTTGTGCAAAACCAGCGATTGGCAAAATGGACAGAATTACTGCTCGTAGTGCTTTAAATAATAATTTATTCATTTAATATTGTATGTATAGCGAATTAATTTTCACTAGTAAAAACATAACTGGCAATTCCCATGCCACGAACACGTTTATTTAACCATCCAATAACATTTCCCGCCGAAACCCCATAAGGAACCGCCTTAATTTATTTTATAAATAAGTTCTAATAAACTTTATAATATATGTATTATAAATATTACGGGGCATCTTATCCCCAACTACTGCAAATAACGAGACTGTCGTGGTGGATTGTCATAGTAGCCTCTCCCGATGTCTATCGGGAAGTTTGCCAAACGGCCTAATAACGAGACTGTCATAGTGGATTGTCATGGTGAGGCGCCTCGAACCGCGACAATCCACTATGACATGCTGAGAATTGAGAAGCCCAATAGCGTTGTCATCTCGCAACACAGTGGAGAAATCTCCTGACAACTGAAACGATGCCCAATAGAATTCTTTCTTCGCCCGCCATAGCTTTTTCAACGAGTGAGGGATTCAACTGCAATCATTAGGAAAATCTTTTAATCAGGAAAATCACGGTTCAAATCCCCCAACTGTATATCTTTAGACCATAAATATAACCCAATGGCAGAAAGCGAAATAGAATCCCTCAGGCGCGAAATAAAAGAGCTGAAAGAGCAGATAAAGACCCCGCCTAAGAAATCCACTATCGAAAAACTGAATGCAGCAGCATTGCCCCTCGCTACACTCATACTATCCATAGTTGGGCTGTTCATATCCACCCGCTTCCAGAACCATCAGCAGGAGATGCAGGCCAAAGCACAGAAGGCTCAGCTCGTCAAAGACTTCATGCCCATATTCGGCGATACCAGCTTTGCCAAGACCAGGGCCGCCATGTCCGTTCTCACCAGCTTCGGTTACGACTCGCTTGCAGTCCTCATGGCCCTCAATCTCAAAACAGACGACGCCTCAGGTACCGCCCGTACAGATAGCGCCCTGAAAATAGTATCCCGCGGTGTTCCCATAGACAGGAAGGCCGTCTACTACTCAGCTATCAAATACAAAGGAGCATACGTAGCCGTAGTCCCCGACAAAAAGGACCAGGTGATGGACATTATAAAAACACTGCTCTCCCAAACCCAGGTGATGATATACCTAGGTATCATACTCATAGGCCTCATTGCAAAATGGGTATTCAATTAGTATTATAAATGGATGTTTCGTAAATTACAGTAACTAAAAAACAATCACCATGCCAGACACAGAACTACCAAAGAAGGAAGACAGTAAAAAAGAAGAAGATAAAGCCGAAACGCCCGGGCCACCGATATTGGGTAATTCAGGTGCATATGCGCAGGGCACAGACATTCACATTGCCCCGGGCCAGGAAACCCATTTGCCTCATGAAGGATGGCACGTAAAGCAAGATTAAAAATAGATACGAAACAGTCCCTATTCCGGATTCCTGGGAAAAAGGGCATAAAAAAAGAGACAGTTTGAAAACCGTCTCTTTTTTTAAATTTCACTAAAAAAAATTACTTTTTCTTAGCAGCTACCTTTTTAG
>JAOQAP010000250.1 GCA_025963465.1 Flavipsychrobacter sp. | reverse complement strand
CGCTAAAGTTATTATTGTTACTGCCGGTGATCTGCTCTGTATCATTGTTTGTATAAGCAGGTATTATATTGCCTGCAGACGGATCAGCCGGTGTGTAGCCCTGGTGATGCGCCACATCAAATATCATCTGCTTCAGGTCGTTCATGTCTTTTTTAAGATCAAAGAACAACTTGTATAAAATATCCCTTTCCGTATTAAAATCGGAAGAACCACCCTGCCCGGATGTAACACCACTACCTGGTATTATAGCCAGGCTACGCGAATTATTGCCCTGTGGCAAAAAACGCTGCATTACTTCTGCTGTTATCTGCTTATCGGTAGACAATACAGATATCTGTTCTGCAATATTTTTCAGCTCGCGCACATTGCCCGGCCAGTAATAGTTGACCAGCATCTGCTGTGCAGCAGGATCAAGTTGCACAGACAGTGTTTTATATCGCTCAGCAAAGTCAGCAGCGAACTTCCTGAACAGCAACGGCACATCTTCTTTGCGGTCACGAAGCGATGGCACCCTGATAGGCACTGTGCTTAAACGATAATAGAGGTCCTGACGAAAATCACCCTCTTGCGTATATTCCAGCAGGTCACGGTTAGTAGCCGCTATTACACGTACATCCGTCTTCTGCACTTTCGATGAACCTACACGTATGAATTCACCTGTCTCCAGCACACGTAACAGTCGTGCCTGCGTACCTAATGGCATCTCCCCTATCTCATCAAGAAATATAGTACCGCCATTCACTGTTTCAAAATACCCCTTCCTGCTATCTACCGCTCCTGTAAAAGAGCCTTTCTCATGGCCGAACAACTCACTGTCTATCGTCCCTTCCGGTATAGCCCCACAGTTCACAGCTATAAATGGATTGTGCTTCCTTGGCGAAAGTGCATGAATGATCATAGAAAACACTTCCTTACCCACACCGCTCTCTCCTACTATCAATACTGATAGATCCGTATTAGCCACCTGTACTGCGGTATTCAGTGCATGGTTCAGCCCCTGCGAATTACCAATTATACCGAACCTGTTCTTTATACTTTGAATGTCCATGATAATTAATGTTCTATTAGACTTTATATTATCTCGCCTATTAATGTTGCGGAGGTAGCACTTGTTATCTTCACCTGCACATAGTCACATTTTTTCAGCCCTTCTTTATTCTTTGGAAACACGATCACTTTGTTTTGCGAGCTCCTTCCCACCCAGTCTTTATTACTTTTCTTACTATCACCCTCTATCAGTACTTCAAACACCTTGCCTATATCCCTCTTATAATTTTCCCGCTGGAACAGATGTTGCTGATCTATTATTTCCGACAGTCTTCTTTTCTTTACTTCATCAGGCACATCATCTGTATACCGCCTTGCAGCCAGTGTACCTGGACGTTCACTATATGAGTACATATATGCCATATCAAAATCGCAATGCTCTATAAGTGACAGTGTATCCTTGTGTTCCTCTTCTGTCTCTGTGCAGAAACCGGATATGATGTCGGTACTCAACCCACAACCCGGTATTATTTCCCGTATGCGCTTTACTTTATTAAAGTACCATTCCCTGGTATAAGTGCGGTTCATTAACTGAAGCACACGCGTATTACCGCTTTGCACAGGCAGGTGTATATATTTACAGATATTGTGGTATTTGGCTATCGTATGCAACACGTCGTCCGTTATGTCTTTAGGATGCGATGTACTGAAACGTACTCTTAGTAAGGGAGATACTTTAGCCGTCATTTCCAGCAGGTTTGCAAATGTCACTTCCTTACCTTCTGCAGATGTGTGATAATAGCTATCTACGTTTTGCCCCAGGAGTGTAACCTCACGAAACCCTCTGTCAAACAGGTCCTGGCATTCCTTCACTATACTGTCTGCATCGCGGCTACGCTCACGCCCTCTTGTAAACGGCACTACACAGAATGTACACATATTATTACAGCCGCGCATAATACTCACGAACGCCGCTACACCGTTGCTGTCCAATCGTACCGGGGAAATATCAGCATAAGTTTCCTCCCTGCTCAGCAATACGTTTACGCTCTTTTGTCCGCCTTCCGCTTCTGTTATCAGGTCTGGCAGGCTGCGATAGGCATCTGGACCTACAACTATATCTACCAGTTTTTCTTCCTCCAGCAATTTTGCTTTCAGGCGCTCTGCCATACAGCCCAGCACACCAATGAGCATACCGGGATTATTATGCTTCGCTTTTTTAAAGTCATGCAGGCGGGTGCGCACTGTCTGTTCCGCTTTTTCACGGATAGAACACGTATTGAGTAAAATAAGGTCTGCTTCCTCAAAATTCTTTGTAGCGCCAAACCCCCTGTCGTTGAGTATAGATGCTACCACTTCGCTGTCACTAAAGTTCATGGCACAGCCGTAACTTTCAATATAGAATTTTTTATCAAATTGATTAGGATCACCTTCAAAGGGTGCGTATGCCTCCCCTTGTCTCAACTCTTCAATATCTTTCTGCAGCAACTCTGCCATAATTTCCGATTTCAAGTTGGTAAAGGTACGAGATAGGTAGATAAGTTCATTAAACCAAACATCATATTGAATACATTATGGCATATTTAACAGCCCGCAAATTCAAGCTCCGTTAACGCCTGATTAAGAAATTATCGATTTTATCTGTAAATTTGGCCCCGTATGGCAATCTAACTACACCCGACCAGGCCATGAAAAATTAATGAATAGAAAGAATATCTTATTACTGACCTTAGTTCACCCGGATTTTCTTCCTCCAGTATATGCGGTAGCCCAGTCATTGCGCGATGAACATTACAATATTCATATCCTTACTTTTGATTCTTTTGTACCCGCCCAATATGACCTTGGCCCGAATATAGTACTGGAATCTGTAGGAAAACATTATGATGCCAGTACCATTGAACGATTAAAGCTCAGAAATAAGTTCAAACAAAGAGCTAATGAGCTTATGAAGGATGACCCTGTGTCTGTCATTTCATTTTGCCCGTTCTCGTTTCATTGCGGTTTAAAAGTAAAAGGCAACAAACCTGTAATATATATTGCACTTGAGATAGCAGATTTCTCATTATCTGTATTCCTCAAGTCCCCTTTATCTAACTATAGGAACCTGAGCGCGTTTAAGAACCTGCACAAAGCCGCCCTTGTAGCTACACCGTCTATCCAGCGATCTGCATGGCTGGCCGGAAGATGCCACCTGGACCAGATGCCGGAAACGATACTGAATACATCATATATTACTGACAACGAAGACCCTGAAAGCTATAGGGTCTTTACAGAAATAGTACCCGCAGAATTTTTAGATAAAAAGATCATCCTATATACAGGGGCAGTTAACACAGAGCATTGCATCATAGAGCTTATTGACGCCTTTGACCTCGCAAATGATCCCCAGAGTGCCTTAATGATCACGGGTGTAAAAGATAACCCATACTGCAACCAGGTGAGGGACTTAGTGGCAGCAAGCAGGTCGAAAGACAGGATATTACTATTCCCATACATTACACGCCAGCAAATGTTGTCGTTACAGGCCAATGCTCATATAGGGGTTTGCCTGGAGAAGGAATATGAAAACAATGTCCGGTCAAAAATGATCGCGCCAAACAAAACGGGCGAGTACATGTCTAAGAACTTATACATACTTGGTCTCGTCAGTGAATATATGCGTCCTTTTGAAATGAAAGGTATCGCATCCCTGGCAGAGACCGCTACAAAAGAAGATATCAGTATTGCGATCCTTGACAGCATCAAGGCAGTAAGTAAAGAAGCATACAAGGTGACGATAAAGAATTTTGTAAAAGATTACTTCAGTATGCAGTATCAATTAAAACCGGTTATTAAGTTTTTGAAAGGGCTTTCAAAGTAATTGACTTTTGAAAGATTAAGGCTATTTTTGTTTGCAAAAATCACATTATGTAATTATTAATTACATAAATTATTAGGAGATAAGGTACTTTTATAGAGGAAAACTTATGTGCGGAATAGCTTGCTACTTTGGCAGCAATAAAGAGAAAGGGTTAAAGTTTGGTACTAATGCGGGGACTTTGCTTCATCACAGGGGCCCTGATGATATGGGTATATATAATGACGACCACATCACACTTGTACAAACACGTCTTTCCATTATTGAGCTTTCTGCAGCAGGGCACCAGCCTATGCAATCTTCATGCGGCAGATACGTTATCATATTCAATGGGGAGGTCTATAACCACCTGGACCTGCGCAAAAAATACTTATCTGCCCATCACTTCCGTGGCCATTCAGACACAGAGACCATTATAGAGCTATTTCGCCTGCGCGGAGAGAAAATGCTTTCAGAAATGGTAGGCATGTGGGCCATGATCATCTGGGACAAGGAAGCAAAGAAAATATTCGTCAGCCGC
>JAOQAP010000228.1 GCA_025963465.1 Flavipsychrobacter sp. | reverse complement strand
GGTAATTGATGCTGTAACGGGAGCGGTTACCCCATTCGCATCAGGAACGATATTAGTATCTTATACACTGGCGTCGGGATGCAATGCTATTACCGCCCTTATCATTAACCCTATGTCGCCTATAACCGGCAGCCATGTAGTATGTGCAGGATCATCGACCACTCTGGCAGACACAACCTTGGGCGGCACATGGAGCAGCAGCAACACACTTGCTGCAACTGTTGGCGTAAGTACCGGGAAAGTAACAGGCAGCAGTGCAGGGGTAACATCTATAATATATACAACGCCCAAGGGATGTACGGCTAACTATACGGTTACAGTAGTTCCGCTACCACCAAATATTACGGGAACTAAATTTACATGTGTAGGTCAAACAACAACCTTATCAAACCCAACTACAGGTGGCACATGGAACAGCAGCAATACAGTGATAGCCACCGTAAACCCAACAACAGGATTAGTGTCGGGCATGTCTGCAGGCGCAGTACTGATCAGCTATACACTGAGCGGCTGTCCTGCCGTGGCAACAGTTACCATAAATCCACTGCCTGCACCAATAGCAGGGCCATCAACGGTGTGCATGACCACAACAATTACGCTTACCAGCTCTGCAGGTGGCACATGGAGCAGCAGTGGCAGGATATCTGTAGGCAGCACATCCGGTATTGTAACCGGTATATCGCCCGGAACAGCTACTGTGGTGTATACATTGCCAACGGGGTGCAGCGTGAGTAAAATCCTCACGGTTAATTCTTTACCTGCGCCAATAACAGGCATAGCAAGTGTATGTGAGGGAATGAGCACCAGTTTGTCCAGTTTCCCATCAGGAGGAACTTGGAGCAGCGGCGTCACAACTATAGCTACAGTCGGTATTTTCTCCGGCATAGCCAATGGCGTATCAGCAGGCAATTCAGTTATTGCCTATACGCTACCTACAGGTTGCGCTGCGACTGTTTCCCTAACTGTCAACCCGCTACCTGCGGCTATATCAGGCAATACTAATGTTTGCATAGGATCAACAACTACACTCAGCGATACAGGAACAGGCATATGGAGCAGCAGTAATTCTGCTATTGCATCGGCAGGTGTTACTACAGGTATTATATCCGGTATCGCATTAGGAACAGCTACAATAACTTATACACTGTCAACAGGATGCTTTATTTCCACCAGCGTTACCGTAAATCCAGTTCCATTAGCTGTCACAGGTCAGAACAGACTCTGCATAGGACATATGGCTATACTATCTGACGCTACAACAGGCGGCAGTTGGAGCAGCGACAATACAGCGATAGCAACGATTGATGCATTTGGTAATATAGCGGGAATAACGCCGGGCATTGCTACCATATCTTATACTTTACCCACAGGCTGCGCCGCAGTTGTGGCGGCAACAGTAACACCATTGCCAAAACCGATATCAGGAACCACAACTATCTGTTTCGGTTCATCAGCCCTGTTTTCCGATAGTGTGCCGGGTGGTACGTGGAGCAGCTCTGTCACAACAGTAGCTACAATAGGTTCTATATCCGGATCAGCAACAGGTTTATCATTGGGCACTACGTCTATAATATACTCCATGGCACCGGGCTGTGATGTATCGTTACCCATAAATGTAGTACCATTACCAACGTCATATTCAATAACTGGAGGAGGAACAATATGTTCTACAGGGCCCGGCGTACATGTAGGATTGACGGGATCGACAGTGGGTGTTAATTACTTCCTGTATATAGGTGGTGTAATAGCAACCGGCCCCGTAGCAGGGACAGGAATAATCCTCGACTTCGGGCTACAGACCGTTGGCGGAACGTATACTGTGGTAGCAACTAATGCCCTGACGGGATGCAGCAGCAGTATGAGCGGCAGTGTTATTACAACAGTGATTCCCTCTGTTACGCCAACTGTAAATATTATTGCAGCGCCGGGAGATACAATATGCTCAGGACAACTTGACAAGTATACTGCTGTCACTACAAACGAAGGCACCTCGCCAACATACAGGTGGGATGTGAACGGAACAATAACAAGCCTGACCAAATCCTATTCTTTTATTCCTGCAGACGGCGATGTAGTTACATTCACGCTTACCAGCTCTGCCTTGTGTGCCACACCTGCTATCGTAAGCTCATCTGTAAAGATGAAAGTACTTGACCCGGTAATACCATCTGCAACAATAGACGCTGCACCCGGAGATACCATATGCGAAGGCTCACCGGTAACACTTACTGCATTGCCCGTATTTGGAGGCAAGTCACCCACCTACCAGTGGTTTGTAAATACAGCAAGCGTTGGCAGCGGACCTACGTTTACTTATGTGCCTGCCAACAAGGACGTTGTTTATTGCAACATGATGAGCAACTACATTTGTCTCGTAAAAGCAACAGTGCCGAGCAGCAGTATTGTAATGACCGTAGACACCCCTATCATACCGCATGTTTCGGTAATTGCCAATCCGGGCACAAATATAGGCATAGGCATCAGCGATACGCTGACAGCTATAGCAGAAAATGCAGGTCCGTCACCAACTTACCAGTGGTATATGAATGGCTACCCGATACCGGGCGCTACTACCAATACTTATATCAGCAACCAGTTCGACACCCTGGTACAGGATTCTGTAACCTGTGTAGTAACCAGCAGTGGGCCATGTAATATTACCACCTTTGGCTGGGTATATATCTATTGTCATAACCTGGGTGTGAATACGATAGGAAACGGAGATGGGATAACTATAGTCCCAAATCCGAACAAGGGAACGTTTACAATAAAGGGAAGAATAGCGACACGCAGCGATGAAGTATCACTTGTAATAACAGACCTGTTGGGGCAAGTAGTATATAACAGCCGGGTACAGCCTAAGAATGGCAATCTCAACGAACAGGTAAAGCTAGCCAACACTTTAGCAAATGGCATGTACCTATTGAGCATTCACGGGGATAAGGTGAATGAGGTATTTCATATTGTGGTAGAGCAATAAACTGTATTTAGATTTGACAACTTTCTAAAAGTTGTCAAATCTGATAAGGCAATTATCACGCTACCTGTTTGTGGTACTTATTCCTGTATTCTATGGGTGTGAGGCCGGTATGTCTTTTGAAGATGGTCCGGAATGCTTTGGTATCTGTGTAACCTACGTCGAACATTACTTCCGTGATATTCTTGCGGCTGGTCTCAAAGCTTCTTTTAGCCGCTTCTATTTTTACACGCTGGGCATATTCTATTACCGTGTTATTGGTGGCCTTTCTGAACCTGCGCTCGAAGCTACGTTTACCAATAGCAAATTTATCGGCAAGCTGATCGACCGTCAACCTATCCTGGTAATTCTCTTCTATAAACTCCTGCGCCTGTAGTATTTCCTCATCATCATGCTCCTTCTGCCCTTTAAACATCATGAATGCTGCCTGGCTCTCACGGTCTATATCTATTGCAAAATACTTGGAGGCAAGTATAGCGGTGTCACGGTCCGTATATTTCTCTACGAGGTATAGTAATAAATTCCAGTAAGAATTAGCGCCACCACTGGAGTAGATACGATGCTCTTCGGTGATGATGCTACCATCCACAAGTTCCACGTCAGGGAACATGCCCCTGAACTCATTGGCAAAGCCCCAGTGCGTAGAACATTTCTTACCATTGAGCAGGCCGGTAGATGCCAGCAGGAAGGCACCCAGGCAAAGCGAAGCTACTTCAGCTCCACCTATATATTGATCAACGATCCAGGGGACCAGGTTCTTATTCAACGATACAGCATGTGCCATATCTCCGCTAAGAGCAGGTATGAATATGAGGTCTGTCTTCTTTACATCTTCCAACTGGCAATCGGTATGCACGGTGAACAGGCTATTGTTCAGCTTCACATCTTTTGCCACGCCTACCAGCTTCACATTGAACAATGGTTCTTTGCCTGATGCTACCAGGAATTGATTTACCGCATTGAACATATAATGCGGATCTGCAACTGCTTCTATTACCGCAGTTTCCGGAACAAGTATGGATACGTTCTTCATAAGGACAAATGTAAGCAAACCTTATGTCGTAATCAACCCATTAAAATGGCATTTTACCACCCGTCCGTATTGACATACCTAACCCATCTTTGCATTATCATTCTAAAACAAATACTATGAGCGATATACAGAAGATATGCGAGGAATTTTCTAAAGGGAATTTCAGTGCTACGTATGACCATTTGGCCGAAACTATAAAATGGAAGATAGTAGGCGATAAAACGATAGATGGCAAAGAAAGTATGATCAGTTTTTGCGACAAAATGCTGATAGAGATGGGGGCATCTGCACTTACCAATACTAATATAATTGCTGAAGGAAGCCATATTGCTATAGAAGGCTCCTGCAAATACACTAATGATAAGAACGAACCGGCATGTGTGGAGTATTGCGATGTATATCATTCCGGGGAAGGAAAGATACTGACCATTACTTCTTATTGTATTGATAGTACAATACAAACAACAATTGCTTAATCATTAATACCACTATATGTTACAGATCAATACATACCTCACTTTCAACGGCAATTGCCGGGAAGCTATGAGCTTCTATAAAGCGTGCCTTGGCGGAGAACTAACCTTACAGACCATTGGCGAATCTCCGCTGGCGGATAAGATGCCTGCACAAATGAAAGACTTAATTCTCCATTCCACCCTCACCAAAGGCTCTTTATTGCTACTAGGTTCAGACATGGTAGGTGACAACGGCCTTACCGTAGGCAACTCTGTATCGCTAATGCTTGACTGCAGCAGCGAGAATGAGATCAATGAATTGTATGCAAAGCTATCTGCAGGAGGAAAGGCCGACCATCCTTTAGAAAACTCTTTCTGGGGCGCACTGTTTGGCGACCTGACCGATAAATTTGGCAACCATTGGCTGCTGCACTTTGACAAGAACAAACAATAAAATCATTATCTTAACAATCAAAATAAGAAAGATGAGAAAGCTGAAACTACAAATGCAAATGTCCGTAGATGGTTTTGTATGCGGGCCAAACGGAGAACTGGACTGGATGGTGTGGAACTGGGACGATCAACTGAAAGAATTTGCCAATGAGTTTACCGCATCTATAGACACTATTGTCATGGGCCGAAAGATGGCCCCGGGCTTTATTAACTACTGGGCCGCAGAAGCAAAGAACGAAGGAAGTGACCAGGTGGCTTTTGCAAAGAAAATGACTGATACGCTTAAAGTTGTTTTTACAAAAACACTGGAAAGATCAGAGTGGGAGCACAATACAGAAATTGCAAAAGGCAACCTGGCAGATGAGATAAACAACCTTAAAAACAGACCCGGCAATGACATAGTAGTATATGGTGGTGCAGAATTTGTAACCAATCTTGTACAGGAAGACCTGATCGATGACCTGTACATCTATATTAACCCTGTAGCTATAGGAAATGGGTTATCCATATTCAAAGCACGGAAGGACATGAAATTGGTCGGCGCCACTGCTTATGAATGTGGTATTGTAGTACATCATTATCAACCTGTAAAGTAATAAGCCATGGCAACAGCAAAAAAAGCAACATTCCGCACTACCCTGCTTACTGCGGGCAAGACAGCTACCGGCATACATATACCGGACAAAATAGTAGAGGATATGGGTGCAGGCAAAAAGCCACCTGTAAAAGTGACCATCAATGGCTACACATACCGCAATACCGTTGCTGTAATGGGTGGCGTATATATGGTGGGCGTAAGTGCAGAACACCGTAAAGGCGCAAATGTAGCGGGAGGCGATGAAATAGATGTGACACTGGAACTGGACACTGCACCCCGCGAAGTGGAAGTGCCGGAAGAACTGCAGAAAGCACTGAACAAAAACCCGAAAGCAAAAAAAGCTTTTGAAGCGTTGTCTAACAGCCGAAAGCAGGTGTATACACTTTCTGTAAAAGATGCCAAGACACATGAAACAAGACAGCGAAGAATAGAAAAAGCTATTGCACAGTTAACCGAAGGCAAATGATCTTTTTGCAATTCACCTCAAAGCCCTTTACAAGGGCTTTATTTTTTTCGGCATGATATTTATGTTTTTCATAACCTCACAATAAAACAGGCAACATGTTCAAAAACAACAAGACATTCAGCAGCTTTTCTGTAAACGATATGGAAAAGGCAAAGGACTTTTATGCCAACGTACTTGGCGTTGATATAGAAGATGGCACTATGCCCGGGATATTTTCGTTAGCGCTGCCTGCAAATAAAATTACTATCTATACAAAACCAAATCATACACCGGCGACATTTACAGTACTCAACTTTATTGTAGATGGTGTAGACAAAGCTGTTGATGAACTGGCTGCCAAAGGTGTGCAGTTTGAACATTACGACTACGACAAACTGAAAACCGACGAAAAAGGGATAGTGCGTGGCTATGGCCCTACGGTAGCCTGGTTCAAAGATCCTGCAGGCAATATTCTTTCTGTAATGGACGACAAATGATATATAAAATCGCCATTCATGTCTGACCTGAGAGCATTGATCATTAATTGTACACTGAAGAAAACGCCAGAGCTTTCCAATACAGAAGCCCTGGCCAATAAAGTAATAACGGAATATCATAAGCTGGATGTAAATACAGAGATGATCAGGCTGGCAGATTACAATATAAAACACGGCACCTCATCTGATGAAGGAGACGGTGATGAATGGCCCCAGGTACTTGAAAAAATAAGAGCTTGTGATATTTGTATCATAGCCTCCCCTATCTGGCTTGGACACAGCCCGTCCACCGTACAACAGATATTCGAGCGCATGGACGATGTTTTTTATAACAAAGAGCTGAAAGATAAAGAGACACGCCAATTCTTCACCTACAACAAAGTGGCCGGTGCACTGGTTACAGGCAATGAAGATGGAGCCCATGCCGTTGTATCTCATGTGCTATGGTCTATGCATGAGATCGGGTTTACGATACCACCCAATGCAAACTCATACTGGGTAGGCATGGCCGGCGGAGACAAAAATTACACGGATGGCGGCGGAGAAAAGCATGTTTACACAAACAAGAACAACCTATACATGGTTCATAATACCGTATACATGGCCCGTCTACTCAAACAGCACCCGATACCTACCAACCTGCACGAACTGGATATAATGGCAAAGAAAATGAGTAAGTAAACCGTTACTCTGTAAATATTTTACCAACCATATACAGCTTCGCCTGTCCGCTGATTTCAACCCTGTCACCCAGGTAAGAACATTTCAAATACCCTTTGCGTTCTGACAACTGGATAGCTCCCAACTCTTGCTTGTTAAGTTTCTTTGACCAATAAGGAGTAAGTGTGGTATGTGCTGAACCGGTAACCGGATCTTCGTTTATGCCGGATTGTGGTGCAAAGAATCGCGATACACAATCAACATCGTCACCTTGGGCAGTAACGATCACTCCACGGCCATCAAGTTTTGATATAGCGGTGTAATCAGGTATCAGCTCTGCTACCTGCTTTTCGTTCTCCAGCACAAGCATGTAATCGGTCTTCCCTCTATATGCTTCAATGGCCCTGAAGCTATTATTAAACAATCCTTCCGGTATAGGTACCGGTTCAAAAACATCGGTCGGGAAGTTCAAAATAAGGTATTCCTCTTGTTTGCTGACTGTTAGCACCCCGCTTCTGTGCGAATAAAAACTGATCAGGGAACCGGGATGGCCTTCCAGGTTAAATAAAACAAAAGCTGCGGCGAGTGTTGCATGTCCGCAGAGATCAACTTCTACTGAAGGAGTAAACCAACGGATATGATACCTGTCACCTTCATTTACATAAAAGGCGGTTTCCGCAAGGTTATTTTCCATAGCTATTTGCTGCAGCAGTTCATCACTCAACCAATTTTCAAGCGGGCAAACTGCAGCAGGATTACCTGAAAAAACCTTGTTTGTAAAAGCGTCGACCTGGTATATAGGAATAGTCATAGAATTATCGCTATTTTATAAATTCAAACTTTACCATCAAATGATGAAGGAATACAAAAAAACATCTTCCTTCAATCATAACCAAATAAACACATGTTATAAATTTCCTTGGAATGATTTTTCTAGTTGCTTTATAACTGAAAGAAAACATTATAGATGAAGCGTTTAGGAATATTCATTGTCATTTATTTATATACAACGCTTACATACGCACGAAATAATGATAGCCTGTGGATGGTAAAGCATTACACCAAACTGGAACAGTATATAACTATGCGGGATAGTGTACGGTTGTTTACATCCATCTACATACCTGATGATAATTCTGAAAACCACCCGATCTTACTTACGCGCACTCCCTACTCCTGCGCACCTTACGGAAAAGACACATTAAGAGATTTCTGGACCACCTACCAAAAAGCATACCTGCAGGAGAACTATATAATAGTGATACAGGATGTCCGGGGCAGATGGATGAGTGAAGGAGAATTTGTAGATGTGCGCCCATGCGCCAAAAACAAAAAAAACTGTAAAGATATAGATGAAACTACAGACAGCTGGGACACAATAGACTGGCTGGTAAAGAACTTACCAAACAACAATGGCAAAGTCGGCATGTTTGGCATCTCTTATCCCGGGTTCTATGCACTTATGGGTGCCGCAAGTGGCCACCCGGCGCTGGTAGCGGCCAGTCCGCAAGCACCATGTATCGATTGGTTTGAGGGTGATGATGACCATCATAATGGTGCTTTCTTTGTGATGGACAATTTTGATTATGATACCCCATATGGTTTGGGATTCGGGGTGCCGCATCATAAACCAATAGCTGCACCCCACACACCGGCAACATACCCTGTTCATGATAATTATAAATTTCACCTGGAGAATATGCCATTGTCTAAATTGACCAGGCTCACCGGCGACACAATACGTTTCTGGAAAGACATGATGAACCACCCCGACTATGACGATTTCTGGAGGGAACGTGATGCGAGAAAAGCAACAAAAAACCTAAAGCCTGCAATACTATGGGTGGGCGGCACCTATGACGCAGAGGACAATTGGGGTGCATGGAATGGTTACCTGACCGCTGAAAAGAATAATCCCGGTAAAGACTTTAATAAACTGGTAATGGGCCCATGGTATCACGAGCAATGGATCAATAATGATGGCACACACTTAGGCAACATCAGCTTTGGCAGTAACACCTCAGCATGGTACCAGCAGAATATAGAAGTACCATTCTTTAATTATTACCTGAAAGGCAAAGGTGATATTTCCAAAATGGCAGAGGCCACCATTTTCATGAGTGGGGCCAATGAATGGAAAACCTACCCCCAATGGCCGCCCGCAGGCAAAAAAGACATAAAGCTATACCTGCGTGATGGCGACTCACTAAGTTGGAAAGCGCCAAAAAAAGAAAATAGCTATAACGAGTATGTAAGCGACCCGCACAAGCCTGTTCCTTATACTTCTGAAATACATTTTAACCGCACCCGAAACTACATGACGGATGACCAGCGTTTTGCTGACCGGAGGCCTGATGTAGCGAGCTTTAAGACCGATGTACTGAATGAAGACGTAACCCTTACAGGCAATGTGATCGCATCGCTGCAGGCTTCTATATCTACCACAGATGCCGACTTTGTGGTAAAGCTGATAGATGTATTCCCGGACAGCCTGTACTACAACAATGTAAATATCTATGAAGATGCAGATCCTGTCTTAAAATATCCGATGGGTGGTTATGAAATGCTGGTGCATGGTGAAGTGATGCGTGGCAAATACCGTAATAGCCTGGCAAAGCCTTCGCCATTCACACCGGGCCAGGTAACGACGGTATCCTTTAAAATAGGAGATATAGCCCACACGTTCAAAAAAGGCCACCGCATAATGGTGCAGGTACAAAGCAGCTGGTTCCCGCTGGTGGATATGAACCCGCAGAAGTTTGTGAATATATACAAAGCAAAACTCAGTGATTTTCAAAAATCAACGATACGCATCTACCATGACAGCAAGCACCCCAGCTACCTTGTATTGCCAATCCTAAAAAATTAGATCCGGTTAGCGGAACAATTTATACATTAGCACAGGCAGCTAACACACAAATGAATAAAAACCCCACATCTAAAAAGATACGACCGCTTCAGCTGGCTGCCGTCATATTTTTTACCGTATCAGGTGGGCCATATGGGCTTGAGCCATTGCTGCAATATGCAGGAGAGCACGCCAGCCTGTTGTTATTGATCACTATACCTTTTCTCTGGGATATACCCGCCATACTTACGGTACTTGAGCTCAATGGTATGATGCCTGTGACCGGGGGGTATTATAAATGGGTGGGCAGAGCGCTTGGCAAACGATGGGGATTTTATGAAGGTATCTGGACATGGTTCTATACGTTCGTTGACCTGGCCATATACCCGGTACTGTTCGTGCAATACACTGCTTATCTTTTTCCGGGAATTGAAGTGTATAAATTACCGTTATGCTGGCTGGTGATATGGCTATCTGCAGTAGTGAACATAATAGGCATAGTGCCTGTGGGTAAAGTGTCGTCATTGCTGAGCGCGTTGGTAGTAGCTCCATTTCTCATACTATTCATACTTTTCTTTAGCCATCATACGGTAGCACTACCTGCCATGACACTGAAGGGGCCGGCATTTCCTTCATTGGGACTGGCTATCTACACCATTATGTGGAACTTTTTTGGCTGGGATAGTATTACCACTTACGCAGAAGAAGTGGAGAATCCCTTACGCTCCTACCTTATTTCCATCATTATCGCTTTTGTGAGCGTGTTAACCATATACATTTTAGTAATCATAGTAGCCCAGCAATCCGGTATAGACCATGGAGCGCTTAGCAAAGAGGGGTTTCCCGCTCTGGGTACACTTATGGCCGGCCGTTGGCTCGGCACACTTATAGCATGTGGCGGCATGGCTAGTACCATTGGCATCTATAATGCAAATCTACTGGCTATATCACGGGTACCAAAAGCTATGGCAGATGACGCGCTACTGCCGGTAAAACTAGGAGAAGCACACCCCAGATTCAAGACACCTTACATATCCATTTTGGTCTGCTCAATAGTGGTAAGCCTCATGGTACTGTGGACGTTTGCCGACTTGCTGGTAATAGACGTGACCATATATGGAGCCGGCCTTTTCCTTGAGTATCTCTCTTTAATAAAATTAAGGATAACCGAACCTGATGTGCCCCGCCCGTTCCGTATACCATTAAATGTACCCGGCCTCATGATCTTAGTATCATTACCGATAGTAGTTTACCTGGTTGCACTTACCGGGATATGCTTGTCTACCGACGATGCGGTAAAGCCTGCAATATTTGCAATACTGGTGCTGTTCATTCCAGATATTATCTGGCGGATAATGGCATGGAAACGTCCGGAGTTAAAAAACTCTTAGTATATAAATTACCCTTTGAACACTTCGCCAATCAAACCTTACTTACCGGTCTGCGGGCAGACATGATACAAATCATCCTTTCTCCTGTCCAAAATCATAAACCTTAATAAAAGGCAATACTAGGTTTGTGTTACAAAATTTAGTTTATGCCTTTTTATCATAGCCTGGGAATTATACCGGAAAAACGACACACGGTAAGCAGACAAGCAGATGGGAAATTATACCAGGAAGAATTGGTTGGCACACAGGGATTTGCCGGAATGTCTTCGCTCGCATATCATTTATATCCCCCTACCAGGGTAAGGCAGAAAGGAAAACCTTACTCCGTAAAACCGGAGATAGCCATAGAAAATGGTTTGAACGCAATGAGCTTTAACGGGTTTGACATACACCCTGAAAAAGATTATATAAGAAGCAGGAAGACACTTTTTGTAAATAGCGCCCTGCATATTGGACTGGCTGCTCCTTCTGCATCCACAGAATATTTCTACAAAAATGCTGATGCCGATGAACTGCTGTTCGTTCACAAAGGGAGTGGTACGCTACATACAATGTTTGGTTCATTGCCCTTCCAGTATGGAGACTATATAGTCATTCCTCGCGGCACAGTATACAAAATCACTTTCGACACTCATGAAAACAAGCTTTTATATATCGAATCCTTCGATCCGATCTTCACCCCACGCCGTTACAGGAACGATTTCGGACAACTACTGGAACACTCCCCTTTCTGCGAGCGCGATATAAAAAGGCCGTCTCATCTTGAAACATTTGATGAGCAGGGAGACTTTGATATTTTCATAAAGAAACAAGGAATGATGTTCCCTTATGTCTACGCCAATCATCCATTTGATGTGGCCGGATGGGACGGATACCTTTATCCTTATACATTCTCCATCTTCAACTTTGAACCGATAACAGGTCGCATACACATGCCACCACCGGTACACCAGACATTTGAAAGCAAAAATTTCGTTGTTTGTTCTTTTGTACCCCGCTTGTACGATTATCATCCACAGGCCATTCCTGCACCATACCATCATAGTAATATAGACAGCGATGAACTACTCTATTATGTGGATGGCGACTTCATGAGCCGCAACAATATAAAAGCAGGTCAGTTCACATTACATCCCGGCGGCATACCACACGGCCCTCACCCCGGCGCCATTGAGCGTAGTATAGGGCAAAAAGAGACCAAAGAGCTAGCAGTGATGATAGACCCTTTTAACCCGGTAATGATAACAAAAGAAGCAATGAAGCTGGAGGTTGGAAACTATTATAAATCATGGTTAACAGAGTAAAAACAAAGCAATGGAACAACAGGATCTGAAAAAAGCAACAAACTACAACTACGGTATAGAAAAGATATTTGACAAGGCACAGGATTTCCTTCCATTAAATGGTACTGACTACGTAGAGCTATATGTAGGTAATGCAAAGCAGGCAGCACATTATTACAAAACGGCATTTGGCTTTCAGTCGCTCGCATACGCAGGCCTGGAAACAGGAGTACGAGATCATGTGTCGTATGTGCTGGTGCAGGACAAGATCAGACTTGTGCTCACCACGCCGCTTATCGCGGATAGCCCTATAACTGCTCACCTGGCAAAACACGGCGACGGTGTAAAGGTAATAGCACTATGGGTAGACGATGCAAAGAAGGCATTCCACGAAACAGTGTCGCGGGGCGCAGAGGTTTTCTTCGAGCCACGTGTAGAATCAGATGCAGACGGCGAGGTTGTGCGCGCCGGCATACATACCTACGGAGATACGGTACACATTTTTGTGGAGCGCAGGAATTACAAAGGCATCTTCTTACCGGGGTATGAAAAATGGGAATCGGAATACAATCCCGGTTCCACAGGCCTCAAATACATAGACCATATGGTTGGCAATGTGGAATTGGGCGCCATGAATAAACTTCTACGCACGTGTCATGGGTTTTGCGAACTTAGTTACGTTCGACGATAAAGATATATCTACCGAATATACTGCCTTGATGAGCAAGGTAATGACCAATGGTAATGGCCGTATAAAATTCCCGATAAATGAACCGGCTAAGGGGAAAAAGAAATCGCAGGTAGAGGAATACCTCGACTTCTATGACGGATCAGGATGCCAGCATATAGCAGTTACAACAGACGATATTGTATTTACCGTATCGGAAATGAAGAAACGTGGAGTTGAATTCTTGTACGTGCCGGGCAAGTATTATGACACCGTAGATGAACGCGTAGGTGAAATAGCAGAAGACATGTCTACCCTCAAAAAACTGGGCATCATGGTAGACAGGGATGAAGAAGGATACCTGCTGCAGATATTCACCAAACCGGTAGAAGACCGCCCGACATTGTTCTTCGAGATCATTCAGCGCAAGGGAGCAAAATCATTTGGCAAAGGAAACTTCCAGGCACTATTCGAATCAATTGAGGCAGAGCAGGCTCGCAGGGGAACACTATAATCAACAGACCGTTTAAATAAAAGACACAGACATGGAACTTTTAGAAAAATATGATAAGCTCTCGGAACAGCTTTTAAAGACCTTTGAGGGAAAAATAGAGCGCGGCGACGCAATAGAACCCCGGGACAATATGCCCGATGGCTACCGTAAGCATCTCATAAGACAGATATCGCAGCATGCACATTCTGAAGTAATTGGCATGCAGCCTGAAGGCAACTGGATAACCAGGGCGCCAAGCCTTAAAGCCAAGCAGGTGCTGCTTGCAAAGATTCAGGACGAAGGCGGCCATGGACTGTACCTGTATAGCGCCGCAGAAACGCTGGGCATAACCCGAAAGGAAATGATCGATCAGTTGCATACGGGCAAGGCTAAATATTCTAACATATTCAATTATCCCTCGCTTACCTGGGCAGACATAGGAGCCATAGGATGGCTAGTCGACGGAGCAGCAATAGTGAACCAGGTATCGCTACAGCGAACATCTTATGGTCCTTACTCACGTGCTATGGTACGTATATGCAAAGAGGAAAGCTTCCATCAACGGCAGGGATATGAGATAATGGCCAAGATGATGAAAGGAACAAAAGACCAGCAGGAAATGGCACAGGACGCAATGAACAGGTGGTGGTGGCCATCGCTAATGATGTTTGGTCCGCATGACGGCGAATCGCCACATACGAGTGACGCGGTAAAATGGAAAATAAAAAGAAGCTCTAATGATGAGCTGCGACAGAAATTTATAGACAAGACAGTGCCACAGGCAGAGCTGATAGGGCTTACCATGCCGGACAAAGACCTGAAATGGAACGAAACTAAAAACTGTTATGATCACGGCCCGATAGACTGGAACGAGTTCTACCGTGTCATTAATGGCAATGGGCCTTGCAACAGGCAACGTATGGAACACCATGCGAGAGTACACCATGAGGGCGGATGGGTAAGGGCTGCTGCAGAAGCGTACAGCAAAAAGAAAGAAAATATTTAATCTAATTCATAAACAGATATTTATGGCAACAGATTCTCAGTTATCAATGTGGGAAGTGTTCATGCAGTCAAAGCCGGGTAATAATTACATACATGCCGGCACAGTGCATGCATCAGACAAAAAAATGGCACTTCAGAATGCGCGGGACACTTATACGCGTCGCGGTGAAGGCACAAGTATATGGGTAGTGCCTACAGATGCCATAGTAGCATCTGACCCTAACGACAATGATATGTTCTTTGATCCGGCAAATGACAAAGTATATCGTCTACCCACATTTTACGTAATGCCCGAGGGCGCAAAGGCAATCTAAACAGCTAACGATCATGACCGAAGAACAAGCGATATACAATTACTGTCTCAGGATGGGAGACAATTCACTCATACAATCTTACCGTTTATCTGAATGGTGCAGTAATGCTCCTATACTGGAGGAAGACCTGGCACTTACCAATTTCGCACTGGATATGATAGGCAGGGCACAGGCTATGCTAGCCTACGCCGGAAAGATAGAAGGCAAGGGCAGAACCGATGATGACCTCGCCTACCGCAGAAGCGAACGGCAGTATTATAACCATCTTATTATGGAACTGCCTAATGGCGACTTTGCTAAAACAATAGCTCGACTGCTGTTTACCGCTACGTACGAGTTCTATTTATTTACAGACCTGCAGCGCAGCGCAGACCCAACAATAGCGGCTATAGCAGCAAAGACCGTAAAGGAAGTAAAATATCATATGGCTCATGCCGGAGATTGGGTGCTGAGATTAGGCGACGGAACTGAGGAGAGCCACAACAGGATACAAAAAGCAATAAACAAACTGTGGATGTATACAGGCGAACTGTTTGAGACAGACGAAACAGATGCTATACTGGCTGACAAAAATATAGCAGTGGATCTCGCCCTGGTAAAAGCCAAATGGACGGCACATATTACCGGCGTATTGAAAGAAGCAACGCTTAGTGTACCGGAAGATGAATATATGCAGACCGGCGGTAGAAAGGGTGTGCACACAGAACACTTAGGGCATATCCTATCTGAAATGCAGTACCTGCAAAGGGCATATCCTGAGGCTATATGGTAAGGACGGCATATACGAAGGAGGAAATAATGCATATCCTGTCTGTAATACCAGACCCGGAAATACCGGCAGTAAGCATTTACGAAATGGGCATGCTACGCGATGTAGTGATCAGCGACAAAGGTTATGAGATAGTGATCACTCCTACTTACTCAGGCTGTCCTGCCATGAGTATTATTGCGCAGGATATAAAAATGACGCTGGAGGCAGGAGGGATAACACCTGTTACAGTAAAACTGGTATATGATCCTGCATGGACAACAGACTGGATGAGCGCAGGTGCGAAGGAAAAATTAAGAAAATACGGGATCGCTCCCCCACTCCATTCTTCCTGCGCACAGGACGTGTTTGCTGACAATATAATTGAATGCCCGCGTTGCCAATCAGATGACACGGTGCTGTTAAGCCGCTTCGGGTCTACTGCCTGCAAATCGCTGTATAAGTGCAATAACTGCAAAGAACCTTTTGAATACTTCAAATGTCATTAATGTAAGAACTCCAACAACAAGCCCGCTTCTACAGCGGGTTTGCTATTTATTTAATACCTGTATTTGTCAAATGGGCGGAGGCATTGTTTTTATGGCCTGAACAAAGTACTGCTAAAACGCCATTTTAAAAGGAACCATTATGAACGATACAACATTTACAAAAGCATTCATTAAAGAACTGGAAGCAGAGACCATGGCCACTCACAAATGCCTGGAACGCTTTAATATGGATCTTTTTAACTGGAAGCCACATGAAACATCTATGCAGATGGGCTACCTCGCCCTCCTCTGTGCAGAGATCCCCTTATGGATAGCCATGATCGTCAAAACACATGAAATAGACATCGCCACCTTCAATCACCTGCACCCTAAGACCGTACAGGAACTTGTAGATCATTTCAATACCAACCTTATAGAAGCGAAAAGTGCATTGCTACAAGTAGAAGACGACACGCTGGATGCGCCCTTCTCCCTGAAAGCCAATGGAAAAGTAATGTCGTCCGGCACCAAAAGGGAAAACCTGGAACCTACCATAAATCACCTTGTGCATCACCGGGGCCAGCTCACCGTCTACATGCGTATGAATGGCATTGCAATACCTTCTATTTACGGCCCTTCGGCAGATGAGAAAGGATTTTAGAAAAAATACGACTTTTGTTGAGCCCGGACAGTAATTACCATTTGATCACTTTATCATGCTGAAAAGTGGTATGCTCGCCATGCTTTACATAGCCAAGCTGGTTGGTGAGCATTTGTGTCTTCCCGATCTTATAATCGGAGACATTAAAATGTGTGTGTCCATATATCCAGCAATCCAAACCCGAGCTTTCAATAAAATCGTGCAGCTCTGTGGCAAATGCCTGGTTCATTGCCTCACCCTTATATTTTTCAGGATAGTTCATCATGGTAGGTACGTGATGGGTCATTACTATTTTACGATTAGCCTTACTGTGTTGCACAGCATCTTCTATATACTGCCTGCATTGCCTGTGTAACACATTATAATCCGCTATCCTCCAGTTATGGTCACCATCTTTTATTGCATGAAAATCACGCATAGCCCTACCGAGCTCATACTCATGAACCGGATCTATATTGCTCCACAAAACAGAACATATAATGTCTGTATCATCAACTGTTACAGTAGTATTATTGACCAGGAATACATTATCTCTTATGGCCTCGTATACCCTACCGCTCCTGTCCTTTATTTCAGAATGATAGTATTCGTGATTACCGGGCACCCAGTATGCAGCTCTGTAATTAGCAGACACAAAGTCGAAGAAATCATTATGCTGCTCTAGCTGTGTAAACGGCACAATATCTCCCGCGAGCAGCAAGATATCACCACTTACTACTAACGGGTATTTGGCTATCCGTTTCCTGTTCAGATCAAATTCGAGATGGAGGTCAGAGCAGTATTGTATAGTTAGGGGCATGCTGAAAGTTACAGAAGAGCAAATTTAAGAATAGTAGCTGACGATTGTCAACGTACAGGTCATTTATAGGAAATTTCAAATCTCTTTTTTTCTTCGTCAGAAAGATCCTCTATTTTATTGCCCATTTCGTCAATTACATAAGGCATGTAGATACTGAGCGTTTCAACGCTGCAATCAAAATAAACCAATAGTATCTTTTTAGAGTCAGGCGAGAAAGATGCTAACCTGACACCACTATGATCTGATATTGTTGCTAATTCTCTCCATGTTGCAATATCCCATATTTTAGCCGTCTTATTCAGGGAAATCGTCATTAACATTTTACCATCAGGCGAAAAAACGACAGACCGGACACCACTGATATGACCATGCAGAGTAGCCAATCTTTTATAGCTAGCTGCATCCCATATTTTTACAGTATTATCATAAGACGCGGTAAATATTTTTTTCCCGTCCGGTGAGAAGATCGCCGATGTCACCCAATTGCTATGGCCTTTCAGAGTTGTCAGATACTTACCTGTGGCAGCATTCCATAACATGGCTGTATTATCTTTGGAGGCAGTCAATATCAATTTACCATCAGGCGAAAACATAGCAGAGTTTATACTGCCGACATGTCCTTTAAGTATATGCAGGCACTTGCCTGTCGCTGCATCCCATATCCGGGCAGTGCTATCGCCAGACGCTGTCACCACCAATTTGCCATCGGGTGAAAAATCAGCTGAGTTTACCCCACCTGTATGCCCGATAAACTTTTGTATTGCCTTACCTGTTGCTGTATCCCATATTTTAGCAGTTTTATCCGAAGACGCGGTCAATATATGCTTATAATCCGGTGAAAAAGAAGCAGCAGTAATGAACGTATCATCATCTGTAAAGGAGACCATTTTACCATTGGTAATATCAGCTATCTTATCAGTACAATCAGTTAAAGAAGTCAACACTTCTTTGCCTGAATGAGGAAACAGAAGTGCATTTACCTCTGCTAAATGCCTGGAGAGCTTGTGTCGTTTATTAACAACGACTGCATCCCATATCTTAGCAGTATAATCATTAGACGCCGTTACTATATAAGATGCATCAGGTGAGAACACAGCTTCACCCACAGAATTCGCATGTACATGCGTAGACAATTCTACGCCTGAAGTATCCCATATTTTCGCAGTATGGTCTAAAGATGAAGTTAATATCCTTCTTCCCTTAGGTGAAAAAGCAGCCGACATTACCTCATTCGTATGCCCTTTCAATACGTGCAGTTGCGCACCCGTTGTTACATCCCAAACCCTGGCGGTAGTATCGTCTGAGGTAGTCACTATTTTTTTACCATCCGGAGAGAACGCTATTGTCCATACATCCTGGGTATGTCCGATGAATGTGAGTGTATCTTTCCCACCACCAACATTCCACCGCCTGATCGTATTATCTTCTGATGCCGTAAACACTTTTTTACCGTCAGGCGAAAAAACAGCAGAATATACTTCCCCTTTATGCCCACGGAAGGTTTTTATTAATCTCCCTGTCTGCACATCCCACAATTTCGCAGTACTATCTTTAGATGAAGTGAGCGCATATCGTTCGTCAGGCGAAAAAACAGCAGAATAAATGCCATGTCGATGCCCCGCAAGATTGACCTCTATACCTGTACCAATATCCCATATTTTAGCAGTGTCGTTTGACCGGGAAGCAATGAGTGCTTTTTTACCATCAGGCGAAAAAACAGCGGAATTGAGCTCTCCTGCATTTCCACCAAAGGTATTACTGGTATGACCTGTAGCAGTATTCCATACTTTAGCTGTCCCATCATCTGAAGCCGTGATCACAAACTTTCCGTCAGTGGAAAAAACAGCAGAATTAACCTTGCCGATATGCCCCGATAGTGTTACAACAGCATCTCCGCTTGCAGCATTCCATATCCTGGCTGTCATGTCTTCAGAAGCGGTCAATATCAATTTCCCATCAGCAGAAACGGCGACTGATGTAACGGGTGCATCGTGCTGCAGGGATTGCTTGTAGAACGAACAATTCAGCTTATCTGCATCTTTGAATATTGTGGAATAAAAGATCGCCAGTCCATCCGCAGTGGGGTTTTCCTGGTAACCGTACGTTGCAAAACGAAATGCTTTAGTGAAATCAGATTTCTGAGTGTACAATGCCGCCTGGCTGGAAAGTACTAAGGAATGGCTTTCAATAGTTTTCCGTTCTGCAAGTTCTTTTTGCTTTTTTATCAGGTCGAAGACCTTATTAAGCGCTGCAATAGCATCTTCAGATGACTTACCGCATTCGCGTGAAGCGATCAATGCATCCTGGAATGACTTTATAGCATTATCATACTTCTGATCATCGATATACTTATACCCGAGCCTTATGGCATTAGTATACTTCTCCGGGCATTTTTGCCCGTAAGAAAACTGAACAATAAACAATAAAAAAACAAAAAGAACTATTGATCTCATGGAGTTTACTTCTGCATTCTAATATACAACACTCTATAAATTTAATGCATGTTATTTTACAAATGTAGATTATTAGAGCTCATTCGCACAAGAGATCGAATAATTATGGCTCAAAAACAAAGGTGCCTGTAATATTATTACAGGCACCCGGCGATAATTTCAACGTAACACAAACCACAACCACCATTACTCAGTAGTCTGGGGACATGAACTACAGGAGATAATTTTAAATTCAGTCCTCCTGTTTTCCTGGTGCATCTCGTCGCTGCAGGTCACATTATTACCACATTTGTTCAGCAATTTTGTTTCGCCATACCCTTTAGCAACGAGCCTGTTCTTGTTGATCTTCTTGCTGATGATATATGCAACTGCTGCATCTGCCCTGCACTGCGACAGCTTCATATTATAAGCATCGGCACCCCGGGCATCAGTGTGGGAAGACAGCTCTATGACCATATCCGGGTAATCATTCAACAGGCGCAGTAACCTGCTCAGTTCTTCTGCTGCATCAGGTTTTATGTCACACTTTGCATAGTCGTAATATATCTTTTTCAAACGGATAACTGCATCGCTATTGGGCTCCTGGAGACTTAGATCCAGCTGAACATAAAGCTCTTTTGAGCGGTCAAGCCCTTTGGTTGTCGCATTTGAAGTTTCGCTGGACAGCCACTTATTTTTCTGAGCGCTGACCTTAAAATCACTTTTTTGCTCTATCTGAAAGAAAAATTTACCATCAGCACCAGTAACCGCAGTCTTTTCCATTCCCAGCGTTTGATTTTTGCAGATAACTGTAACGCCCTCTACCGGCTTACCGTTTTTGCTATTGGTTACAGTACCTTTCATTATAAACCGTGGGTCATTGTGTTCTATTTCCCTTGCTATAGAACGTGCTCCACCTGAAAAATCAGATTCGGCAACACTGGCAATAGTAGTAGTCACATCGTTAAGGACACCTTGTATGGTATACTCCCCTTTAGGCAACACATCCATTTCCAGCTTACCGTTCTCATCGGTTACACCTTTATGAAAAACATTCCCTGCTTTGTCTTTAATGGTAACAGCAGCATACGACAAAGGTGTTTTTGTATACTTATCAACAACTGTGATCTTTAAGCCTGTTTGCCCCACAGGCGGAACAGGAACAGGCACCGGCGCAACTGTCATAGACCGTTCAAAATGCAGGATGTTATCGATCTGCGTGTTGCCGCTCCTGTTAGAAGCTAAGTACCCGGCTGTGGAATCCTTAGTATAGATCAGGCAAAAATCATCGTAAGATGAATTTAATGGCGCCATTAAATTCTCCGGCGTTGAAAACGAACCTCCGCTGATCTTTGAGCGAAACAGATCCAATCCTCCAAGGCCCGGCAGACCATTAGATGAATAAACAAGCTCATTATTGTTTTGAAATACAGGAAATAGCTCATTGCCAAAAGTATTTAATGAGCTCATGTTCTGTGGTGCTGACCATGCCCCACCCTGTTTTGTGCAGTAATAAAGATCCATGCCCCCTTTACCACCGGGCATATCTGAAGCAAAGACCAGCGTATTGCCATCCTTACTAATAGTAGGATGTGCTGTGCTGTAGGTATTGGAGTTGTACATAAAATTATTTGCCTTGCTCCATTTTCCATCTTTTAATTCAGACCACACAATATGCAGTTTGCGGGTATTGACTTTATTTACTTTAACTGCGTCCTTATTCACATTGGTGAAATACATTACCTGGTCATTGCCGGTAAAGGTGGGTATACCATTATCGAGATCGGTCATTATATCTTCAGCAAATTCAGTTAACGTGCTGAACTCAGGATCGGTAATATATATATCCGTATAACTTCTGCCGGTCCATTTATTTGACTTGTCGTCCCGTTTCTCTGCGGTAACTATCAGCTTACCCGAAAACGGGTAAGCTGATAATATAGAAAATGGATAGATCGCCGTTTTGTTTATGATGGCAAAATCGTTGACCGTAGACATCAAATGAGCACGCAGATCAAGTGCCCTGACAAGGCTATCAGCCTTGTCACCCGGTGTTTTCTGCTTGTATAGCTCCGCATACTTCCTGGCTTCAGGATCGTTTTGCATTACCTGGTACATCTTCACCAATTCAAACAGGTCATCAGACTTTGACTCCGGCAGTTGAACAAGCCTGCTATACGCAGCCACCGCCTTTGTGATATTGTTTGTGAGCCTGTAAGACACTGCAAGGCAGGAGTCCGCATTGTATTCTGCCGGATGGTCGCCTATATACTTCTCGTATAGCGGTATTGCATCCGCATATTCAAGCAATTTAAACTTTGTATCCGCAGCAGCCTTTTGTGCGAATAGTGGTGTGCTGCATAAAATCAGCGCTAAAATTATGGTTATCGATCTCATGTTAGTTGTTTTTAGAAGTACCTGATATTTTTGTTAGCATCTTTATTTTTGGGAAAGTCTATTCCTAAAAAGACCTCGTGTGAGCCATAGTTAAAGCTTCTGAGCCCCGAAACAGGTATATCGTATGAATACCCGAAATAATATGCCTGGTATCTGATCTTAAGCATACAATTGACCGCATCCCCGGTTCTGTATGCGAGCCCAACACCTATTAATTGTTTGAACCAGATATCTGATGCGAAATCAAACTCTATCGGGGCCTTGGGCTGATACTTCACCAGCATTGCCGGCCTCAGCTCGAACTCATTGGGAAGTGTGATACGCAGGCCTCCATACCCATCGTAGTGAGGCGCTATTATCTTGCTCCTCATGGCAACATTACCAAATGACACAAGATTAGGAGCTGATGCACCAACATAGAATCTGTCTGTATGATACAATACACCTGTACCAACAAAAGGAATGGTAACATTCTGATTGGTATGATATAACGGATCCGAAGGGCTTATATTCACCAGGCTGCCGAAATCGGACTTGATGAATTCCCCTGCGAGCTTTAGCCCCAAGGCAAGGGTCCCTTTATCGCTTACCTTTAATTGGTAAGCGATATTCCCGTTAATATCAAACGTCCTGTTAATGCCTATCTTATCGTAGTTGATACAGATGCCACCATACAGCCGCTCCAGCAGTTTCACTTCACCGATAAAGCTTACTGTGGTAGGGGCTCCTTTCAACCCCGCCCATTGGTCCCTGTATCTTAACCCGATGCTGGAGCAATCGCTGCTTCCTGCGTAGGCAGGGTTTATCATCAGGTTGCTATTGAACTGGTTTTGCGTGTACTGCGGCTGCTGCTGGGCAAACGAAGCCCATGGCGCAGCTAATGCAAGCAGTGTTATTATTATCTTTTTCATAATTGTTGTTTGTGGTTTTAGAATTAATACCTGATGTCAATAAAGAATGCCTTCTGTGCCCCTGTTGCCAGTGTAAGTACGACATAGTACGTATCCTGAGGCAGAAGCTGTCCCTGCATATTTGTACCTGCCCAGGTGTTATTATAATGTGATTGCCTGTACACTACATTGCCCCAGCGATTGTAGACCTTCATATCTATATTGGTACATATAGCCGAGTTGCCTATCACAAATTTGCTGTTATCAGCATCACTGTTTGGCGTAATACCGTTAGGTATGATCAGACCGGAGAACTGGCAGCAGCAGCACGCACCACCATTGACACATGATATTACAGGAACACAGGCAACATCCATAGAATCTGTGCAGCACTGTGTAGCTGCTACACTATCCGGTATGTAGATATTGTTATGCCCTGTGAGGTAGATACAGAAATTCCCCATTGCATTCAAAGCGCTCATTGTACTATCTACAGTGATCACATATGGGCCACCTATACCATTTACCGGTATCGGGGGAACAGGATCAATAAAGTACTTGTCGAGCGTGAACGTTGTATCTGACAATCTCAGGTCGAACTGGTAGAGCGTGAATGGACTGTAATTCTTCACATAGAAGGAGAATTTGGTATTTTTACCGTCGCAGTACATAGAATCATCTGTTATAACTGCACATGTTGGTTTCACCAGTGTACAGTTGTCGTATGACAGTTCTTTTGTACAGATCACTTTACCATCAGCTCCTAAAAAGTCTATAGTAACTATGTATGGTGGTGTAGATGTGCCCGTAATACAGAAGCTGGCAAAATCCACAGAAACACCTGTGTCTACCGTTCCTTTTGGCGCACACATAACTACCTCATTTGCAGATACCGGGGATTGGATACTCCACCCTGATAATATTGCGAACTGTGTACCTGCATGACCATTGAACCTCAGGCATTTTATCGCTCCTGCATAGTAATTGTTGGTCATCGAAAGCTTGTAGCAGCAATTCGTCGGATCTGTTTTTATCGATGTTATACTAATTGCATCACAGCCATTGCATGATGGTATATCAAAGCAATACTTGATACTATCAAGGCAGCAATAGTTAGGATACTTACCGCCTGTACCCGGAGGTGTATTTTGATCACATGCTGAGAAATAGAAACAGCCTGTCTTTGCATTATTCTTTACGATCAGCGGTACAGAATAAACAGGAGAAGTAGCACCCGGAGCCAGGTCAGCTATCGGGAAGAATGTATGCGTAGCTTTTACATTCGGATCTGTAGTATAAAAAGTAATAGCCCTCATCGTGAAACTACTCTTATTGACCACCTGGAACTGCATGGACACTACACCGTTGTTGCAAACAGCCTTCTGGTTAATGACACCTGCACAATTTGTATCAACAGGCACACCGCAGCCATAAATAACAAGGTCTTTGCGGCAAACAGTATCCAGTGGCTGCGCGTGGCCCAACCATTTCAACTTCAAAGTATCCACACCTACACCTGACAAACAGATTCTCGCCAGAAGGAAACCATTCTTGCCTGCGCTGTCCAGCGGTATATAGTTATTATGCGCAGTATCCCCGAAAATAATAGCATGACTGGATAGGTAAGTGATACCACCCCAAACATTACCCTGCGTTACATTATCGATATTCAGGTGGCCTGTTTCAATAACAAAAGCAGAAAAATCACCACCATCGAACTTGTTAGATATATAAATACTATAGCAGCATGTGCCGGAGTCTTTAACCAGCCTTGCTGAAACCTGGTCACAAGGCTCCTTAGGAATACATGGGCTATCAATGACCACTACGCTTTGTGTACTAATGCAGCCATGATTATTCAACGTGATCACATAAGTGATCAGAACAGGAGTAGTGCTTGCAATATATATTGCCTCGTTGATATTGCCTGTTCCACTGCCCGCAGGATTTAAAATACCCGGCACTATAGCCCTTGACCATGAAAAAGTTGTTCCAGGGATATTGCTTAACGGAACATAAGAAATAACAGTATCGCAATTCAATGTTGGCATTGTAAGCGAACTTGTAAGTTGCGGTATAGCATTCACCGTAATAGTGACAGAACTGATGCACCCCGCAGCTGTTGTATAATTTATCACTGAAGTTCCGGGCGTGAGCGCAGTTACAACACCGGCCGAAGATATTAGCGCCACTGATGTGTTTCCACTGCTCCAGGTACCACCCGGTATAGCATCACTCAATGTCGTTGAATTACCCTCACATAAAACGGTATCCCCTGTTATTGGTGCCGATGCATTTAACGTAACTATTACGGAATCTGTCATAGTGGCCTTACAACCGGTTGTCGCATTTGTTGCGATCACTTTGTACACACCAGGATTACAATACACCCCAAAATCCAGAATAGCACCCGTTCCCGGCGTAGTAGCTACAAATACCCCGTTCCTGTAAAGATCATAGCCGATACCAGCTGTGGAACAACCTAAACCAACATGCGGACACGGCTGGCCGGGACAATAGCTACCTCCACCCGTAACAACACATGACGACGGTAACGGATTGACCGTAACAGAAAAAGTAGAGGTACACCCGCCTGAAGAAACATGGGTGATCATAGCAGTTCCGGCTGATATACCGGTCATTAAACCAGTACATGAGCCTACAGTTACAACGCTGACATTACTACTGGTCCATCCGCAACCTGTACATCCGCTTAAAGTTGTTGTATCACCAACGCAAATATGGTTGATACCCGTAATGACACAGGCAGGCAAAACTGTTATTACTTTAGTTACAAAACATCCTGAACAATTAGTGAACGTAATTGTTGTTGTACCTGCAGTAACGCCGGTAACAACACCTGTTGACGAACCTATACGTGCAATTGTAGTGTTGCTGCTGCTCCAGGTACCGCATGTGGCAGCATCCTGTTCTGCTATAGTGGAGCCTGCACATACTGTGTCCGGACCGGTTATCGGCGGTATCGTGAGTGTTACTGATACATCATCCAGCCAGTTTCCGCCGTAATCCGGTGAGCCGCCTACTGATTTGGAATAGAAGAATAGTCTTGCAGTTCCCGATGATGTAAATGTATGATTGATCGAGTAGTAATTCCATCCGGGCAAATTTGCATCGCCATAACCATCGGGAACACCTATCTGCGCAGCTGCAGGAGGTAATGGTATTGTTGGTACGGTCAGTGTCCCTTGCTGTATATATACGGTCATTGTATCTGGTAATGTAAAACGTCCGCGGTGAGCGAAGGATATAGTTACATTGCTACCGGCAACAGCAGTAAAGTCCTGGTAAATAGTGGTCCATCCGGATGTAGAGTTTATCTCGCAGAACTGGTCCAGGTTTGCGGCAAGGAACCCTGACGAAGGACCCCATATTTCTATTGTAGAGGAAGGATCATTAGTCTTCCAGCATTGAACTTTAGCCTGCGGATATTGATTTGTCGATGAGGTAAGAGGGGTAAGAGAAGTATCAAAATTTCCATTACATAAAAAAGTACAGGGACATGAAATAACAATGATCAGTTTTGTAGCGGAGCAAGCCCCACCTGTATTATATGATATAGTTGCTGAGCCCATAGACTGAGCTATTACGGAACCGGACGGTCCTATAGTTGCAACCAATGTATTGCTGCTGGTCCATGTACCGCCGGGCATAGCATCAGCCAGCGTAACAGATAATCCTGCGCATACTGTATCCGGGCCGGTTATTGCCGGTGGGCCGGGAATGACAGATACTGTGACAGTACCATTCATTGTGCTTGTGCAGCTGGTCAGCGGGTCGGTTGCTAATACGGTATATACACAGGCGGTACAAACAGTACCGAAATCAAGAATAGAATTTGTACCGGGCAATGACGCACCCATGCTTGTCACACCACAGAATAACTGGTAATTGATACCAATATCAGAAGTATCCAGGAAAATGTGCGGACATGGCTGTCCTGCACAGTAGCCTCCGCCACCGGATATAGTATGTATGTGTGGTGATGGATTTACGGAAACAGTTCTCGTCGTTTTGCAACCGGTAGGTAATGTGTATGTAATAACAGTAGTACATGGCCCGCCTACACCGGTAACTACACCGGTAGCTATACCAACTACAGCGCAGGCAGATGAATTACTTGACCAGGTGCCCCCGGCTGTTGCATCAGAAAGTGAGATCGTCATCCCGGAACATACTACCGACGGCCCGGTAATAGGTGCCGGCAGGGGGTTGACTGTTACTGTGTAGAAATCAAAACCTCCGCTGTTCAGGGCGTAAGATATTACTGCAGTTCCTGCTGTAACCCCATGCACAACGCCTGTTGTGGAGCCAACGGGTGCAATACTTGTGTTACTGCTACTCCATGGTGCCGGCTTGCCGGCCAGCAGATCGGATAAAATAATGGAATCACCCACACATAATGTATGTGGCCCGGTGATGGCAGCCCTTGCTAATACCGTACTGAATATTAATAATATGCATAAAAGAAGTTGTTTCATAACCATATTGTTTTGTTGCGTTAAGAATAGTGCTACCCTTTGCCAGGGTGATCCTCGCTTCCATGAAAAATCATTTTGCAGGTTTTTAAATTTTCATGCTTAATGCCTACTCATTCCCTTTTCGGCTGACGGGTGCTTACTCTGTTACGGGATTTTCAGCTTGCTCCCTCATACACTCCGGTAGTGATGATGTTGTTTTAAAACGATACAAACTTACATGGGCCGCAAGCCTCCCACAATAACCATTTCGGGTAATGGAGGTTACAGCAACGCATAAAATATGGACAAAAAAGACCCTTTAGCTGGTTGTGCTAAAGGGCCGGGGAATGATAAGAATGGTTATTGCGGGCGCTATTGAGGAAATACTTTGTTTATAGCTTCTACTTTATTCTGCACATGCAGCTTTGCGTATATGTTCTGTATATGTTTCTTTACCGTCTCATACTCAACGTTTATTTCGGAAGCTATTTCTTTGTAGATAAAGCCCCTGGCAAGCAACTTCAGCACTTCCGTCTCACGGTCTGTAAGCACGTCTCCTGCGCTGTTCTTACTGTTCTGCTGCAGTGATGACACCACTCGCCTGGCCACTTCAGCGCTCATTGGCGAACCGCCATTATGCACCTCAGTTATTGCTTCCAGTATTTTGGCTGCAGGGGTCTTTTTAAGAATGTACCCGGAAGCCCCTGCCCGCAGGGCTTTGAAGATATTATCGTCATCCTCGTACACGGTCTCCATAATAAATTGTGTGGCCGGCATCAACCCTTTCAGCTTCTTCACACACTCTATTCCTGTCATGCCCGGCATATTAATGTCCATCATTACTACATCAGGCATTACATCAGGCAGTTCTTTTATTGCGTCAAAGCCATTGCTGTATGCATGGAGGCAGGTAAAGCCATAGGTGCCGTTAATAAGTGCCCTGATGGCTTCTCTTATATCATTATTGTCTTCAACGATCGCGACTTCTATAGTAGTATCCATAAAATAAAAATTCAAAAGTACATTACCTTCCCGTCAATCAAATAACCATTTATGGGTAGCTACTTTGAATCAGGCAAGGGAAAATTAAAATCGAGAATAGTGCCGTTGTCATTTTTCATGGCAAACCGTCCTTTCAGGCCCTCTACCCTGCTCTTCATATTGCCAAGTCCGTTACCAAACGCCGAAATAGCTGCCATATCTACCCCTACGCCATTATCCTGTATGCTAATGCTCATAAAATGTCCATCTGTTGTTATCGTTATTTTGACCAGGTCGCCTTTCGAGTGCTTCAACACATTATGAAGCGCTTCTTTCACAGCAAGAAATATGTCGCGCCTCACTTCACCTTCTATTGTGAGTTCAGGAAAGTGCTCCGGCATACTGATCTTACAGTCTATATCAGTGGAGCTAAAGAACTCCATGGCATACCTGCGGATGTATATGATAAGGCTCTCCAGGGTATCATACTTATTATTGAGCGACCAGACTATCTCTCCCATTTTATCCAGCAATTCCCTGCTGGACCGGGAAATATTATCGAGGTGAGCACGTTCATTCTGGTCCGCCGCATTGTTTTTTACCATTTCACTGAGCAGTGATATTTTTGACAGCTCCGACCCCATATCATCATGCATTTCAGAGCTTATGCGGCTTCGCTCCCCGGTTATGGCCATCTGCATTTCCAGCTTTTTACGCAGCCTCGATCTGTTGAACAAAAGTATACCTACCACAAGGAGCAATATAATAATAGCTGTAAAAGTGCCATACGCGAGCTGCTGCCTTTTCAGGGTAAGGTCCATCACTGCTTTTTGAATAGCGTCTTTTTTATCCTGCTCTGCTGATATCGCAGCCCGCTTCTCAGCAAAATCAGCATTCATTTCATGACGGGTCACTTCTGTTGCCTTATCAAGGCTGTATACGCTATCCCGTATAGCTATATAGCCTTTATAAGCCTCCAGGGCTTTGGCGGGCTGGCCCATCTGGGTATACGCAGTACTCAATGCCTGCAATGCATCCTTTTCCTTATCCAGCTCACCTGATTGTTTACAAAGACTTATTGCACTATTAAGATAATAAACAGCCTTATCATATTTTTTCTGTACCGTATATATTTCGCCCAATATATTGTAGGTCACAGGCACTTCTTTGGTAAACGGGCATTCCTTTATCAGTCGCACAGCACCCAGTGCATAGTCAAGCGCTTTGTCTATTTGTTTTTTTCCGAGATACAATTTTCCAAGCAGGTTGTATATGACCAATTTCTCATTTTTATTCGCATTACTATCTGCCTTTTTAGTACATATATCTACCGCTTCGTTATAATATTTTATCGCACTTTCATCATCACGCAATAAATGACATGCCTTGCCTATACCTGTCAATGCAATAATGACCCCTTCGTTACTTTTTACATATTCAAATAAGGACAAAGCATTTTTATAGTTACCTGAAGCGTGCTCGTAGTCTCCCATAGAAAGGTAAACATCGCCAATAGCCATTTTTAATAAAGCTTTTGATAACGTATCTTTTCTCAGGTTCCTGTTTGGTGACTTTGATAATTCATTGAATGTCTGCAATGCACTGTCGTAACAGGTCAATGCACCGGTATAGTTGCCAAGCACTGAATATGCTCCTCCCATATTGGATAATGCACCAATTTTTTTTTCGGGGCCTGTTTTAAGTGTCAGAAATCGACGGTAATAATCTATTTTGAGATCAAACCGTCCCAAGTGGCCGTATCCCTGCGCTATATATTCGATGCCCAAACCCATGTTAATAGTATCATGTGAAGAGCTCGCGATATTGATGCCCATTTGAAAAAAAGGCAGAGATGCAGGAATATCGCCAATACAAAAAGAATAAATCAGCCCGATGGTGTAATTGGAACTGATTACACCCTTATTCCAATGAATACTTTTCGCAAGATTAAGCGCCTCCATTGAAGATTTCAGACTTTCAGACGTATCCATACAATCATACGCTTTTGACAGAATAATAAGGTAATTGACTTTATCAGTATCTGTCCTCGCAGATGTTATCATCTGCTTTAATGAGTCTATCCTCGACAGCCGAGGCCGGGCAAACAAGGAGATAGAAAATAATAGATAAGAGGATAGCATACACGCTACTATAAATAAGCAATATTTATTCAAGCGCATAAAGATTATTTTCTCGGAAATAACATTAAAAGTATACAAAATGTAAATTAATACCTATTTTGTGTTTTATTTAATTTCTAAAACGTTGTTAATTAATCAGATAAGTTAATCATTCAAACCAACCATTCTTACAATGAAAAAAAATAGATTTTTATTACTATGTCTTTTTGCGGGTATTCTTCTTTTGGGAAACAGCTGTCACTCAGTAATAATATATGCGGAGATGGGCAGCCCCTGCCGCACAGTGCATGGGGGCGACCCAGGTGATCCTATAAATGTTGACGGACAAACTAAAAGAATGAAGACTACCAGCCATAAGGTTGACACTACCGGACAAGGCCCTGTCACATGCAGTGGAATGGGACTATGTACAATAGGTCTGGACCAAAACATGGTTCCCGGTGGCGTACCGGTTAGATTTACCTATAAAAGCTGGGCTCCGGATTTTATTACTTTATATTTTAGTCAAATCCCTCCATCTTTAATGTTCACTCCTCCTAATTCAAATGACCCAAATGATCAAAAATATAAATTCGATGTAGATTTCAATTTTCCCGATCTGTTTGGCGATCTAAATTTGCCACCGAATGCAAGGATAGAAGCGAACTCCTGGGCACTGAAAGAATACAATACCGCAAAAACTGAAGTTACTATTACATTTCCGTTAGCGCACAACTAACAACAAAACAGCCGTTGCGCTTTGATCACGAATACTAAATACAAGAGATGCCCGTTACGGCATCTCTTTTTTATTTCAAATTACCATAACAAAAAAAGAACAGCAAACACACTCGTTTTGCTATAAATAATTCGTTGGTGTACTTTTAGGCAAAAGCTGCAACAACAAACCGTTTCTAATGCCGTGTAACCACAAATTTCAAAATGAGCTTAATCTTGAGCTTATCGACTATGAACCTACTACCTTAATAGTTGGATCCTTCAATCCCGGGCCACCTGTCAATAATACTGCAGGATGGTTTTATGGAAGAACAGCAAGCAACTACTTTTGGGACGCGCTGCCACGGCTATATGGCGAGGAGTCGCTTATTAATGCTACACCCGCTGAATGGAAACAATTCTGCCGCGATAAACAGATCGCAATTACAGACCTTATAAGCTCTATTGATGACGCTGAACCGGAAAGCAGGGAGCATCAAAAGATACTTGCGGGTTTCTCAGATGATGCGATAGCCTACCATTTTGAGGATTTCACCTTCGTGAATATAGCACAGCTGTTACAGCGTCACCCAACGATAAAAAACATTTATATTACCCGCGGAACTACCGAGGCCTTCTGGAGACATCTCTGGAACCCGATAACACAATATTGCAACCGCAACAATATCCGGGAAGGAAAGTTACTGACCCCATCGGGCGATGACACCATTTATCAGCATGGCGCCTATAATGAGCAGCACCCCGACAAACAGGTGCCACTACCGCAAGACTATATACTAATGAGGTGGAAGCAGGAATGGCATTTTTAAAATGAGCTGCCGCAGCTATTATCCTCCTGTCAAAACTGTTTTGGCTTCAGTTTTTGAGCGGCACGCTCCGCTATTTCGTTGATCCGCCGCTGCCTTGTCTCCTGCTGTTTTGCAAGCACCAGCCATTGCAGCATGGCCTTTCTTACAGATCTGCTTAAACTTAGAAAGAAGTCCATAGCCCCCGGCCTTGTATTCAATTCTTTTTCCAGGTCGTCCGGCATTTTCAGCTCCTCTACCTCATCTAAAATTGTCCACGACCCATTTTGTTTTGCTATTTCAATAGAATCATAACCAGCCTGCACCATCAGCCCCTTATCTATCAATTGCCGGATCTTTTCTTTGTTGACCTTCGACCAGGTGCTCTTAGCTTTTCGCTTGCTGAAGAACTGTATGAAACGTTCTTCATCCAAAGTCTTTCTTACACTATCTATCCATCCAAAGCATAACGCTTCTTCCACTGCTTCACTCCAGGAAATAGTTGGCACTCCCGCACTCATCTTGTAACATATAAGCCACACAGATGGCTTTGACTTGTGGTTTTGTTTTAACCATCGCCGCCACTCTTTGCGGCCTGCAGGGCAAAACGTTTCTATCTCTGGGACTTCCATTATTTAGCTTTATTCGTTAAGGTACCACAATCAATTATGTCAGTATTACCAATTCACTATTCAAATACTGAAAGCATGGCCGGGATAATACGTCAGGCAGCAGACATGCATCCCTGAGTGCATTGATTTTTATCAAAGTAGTGTTGCCTGGTTCATTACACAAAGAAAGCAGGTCATCGAGCATGTAGCCAAATGCGCTTACTTCAATACGCTCAAGTGCAGCAGCAATAGTAGCATTTGTTTTATCATAAAAGGCAGCTGCACCAAAATCACTTAACAATGTATTTCCCTCATCATCTATCAAAGTATTATGGGCATACAGATCGCCATGCATGATACCCCTGCTATGCAGCTGGCCAGCAACAGAAGCAATAGTAGCCGCTATCTTTACTACCTGCGCTACCGAAAGGCTTATACTGTCTTTAAAAACATCGCGCGTACAGGTGTCAAAGGTTGGTGGCAGTCCGAGATTATAAAAACGCTCAGGGATCAGTTCCATTACCAAACCCTTTTTCTCCTCCGGATGCTCCGCTATCTGCCCGATAAGCTGGACCAAACCCGGATGAATGCCGGCGGCAATGAATGTGCTCATTTCATCGGATGGAAGCCCATCGCTGGTTACTGCACCTTTAAATATCTTTACTGCTACTTCTTTATTCCCACCACCGCCATACTTCACTCCTTTAAAAATAATTCCTGATGCCCCCTCACCAAGTACATGATGGATAGCCAGCTCTTGCCAGCGAATAAATGGGAGCGCTGCAGCATCAGCGGTTATACTAAACCGGTTACCCGAAAATGCCAGCCACGAAAGCTTCGGCATGGCCAGCAGCCAGTCTGGCAACTCCTTCAGTTGATTGGCAGATATACGCAAAAGGGATAAGTTACAACAATTGCCAAGCTCTTCAGGCAGCTCACTCAGTTCATTCCCTGCAAGCATCAGCTTCTGCATGCGCGAACAAAGGCCTATCTCCTTTGGCAGTTCTGTTATGCTGTTGTTGGTGAGTATCAGCCAGCGAAGATTAGGATTAAGCGACCGTGCCTCTATCGTTTCTATCCTGTTCGCCTTAAAACCTACAATATCTAACGATGGACAATCTCCCAATACTTCCGGAAAAACCGGGAACAGGTTATCTGAACAAAAGAGGGTCTTCAGTTTTTTCAGCTTACCAAAATCTGCAGGTAGTTCTTTCAGCTCATTTTGCGAAAGATCAAGAACCTCCAGTGTATCTGCAAGCTCAAATATCTCCCGCGGAAAATGAGCAAGCCTTTCGGATAGCTTCAATGAAACTGCTCCTTTAAATCCTCCGCTCCGTAATTGTGCCAGGGTCTGCATGTGTCTTAGTCGTATACAGTGGCGAATATATAAAATTACGGACGGTTAGTGGTGCTTGAATTAGGATTGTTACTTGTAGTTAATACATTATTAGTTTTTGATTTTTTCAGCTTGCTCAGTATATAGCGCCAGTGCAGGTTATCCGGTTCCATTGCTGCCAGTTTTTCAAAATAAGAGATAGCCATTTTTGCGTTGCCGTCTCGTTTGTACAATTCGCCCAAACTCTCGTACACTATTGCAGCTTTTGGATATTCAGTCGCATTAAATTCAAATATCTTAATAGCTTCTTTTATTTTCTTCTGCTTTCTCAATTCGTGCCCTAGATAATTGAGCTGAGCTTCATCGAAGGTAAATGATGCATTGCCTGAAGCTTTAAGCTGCTGATACAGTGCGATACCAGCTGGCACACCTTTGATTTTTACTGTAGCCCTGATCGTATCTAATAAGCTCCATGGGTATATATATGGTTTTAGTTTAGAAGTAGAATCCAGGATATGCAAGCCAATATCTGTTATTATATTATTAGAGTTGGACAATATGACCACACCAATTTTGTGTACTTTATCTATGCCCAAAAAGCTGCGGTAGCCACCCGTTCCCCCATCCTTGAACAAAATATATTTCCCATCATCGCTCCAAAGCGTCCACGCCAGGGTGACATAGCCATCATTACCATCTTTCTTTGCCTGTTTGATATGGGACAACTCCATGGCAGGAAGTATACTTGTTTTGGTTGATCCTAGATTTGCAGCTGCAAAGGTGAGCATATCATTCACATTAGAACGCAAGCCACCACCACCGGGTAAAGGAAAATCCCAGTTGCCCGCAGGCTTACCATATTCAGTATGACCCGGAGCAACCGTTAATTTACGTTTTGGAGGTAATGAAAGAAAAGTATTACGCATACCCAAAGGCCTGCAAATATGCTCATCTATTAAGACTCCCAGGTCTTTATGCTCAACCGTAGTGAGGATATGCCCCAACAATGCATAACCAATGTTTGAATACTGCCACTTAGTGTCGATATCCCGGTTAAGCTCAATGTTCGATATGAATTCATACAACTGCTTTGTTGTATAATCAGCAAAAGGATTATCTAAATTTTTCGGATCTGCATTGTAGCCATTACGCGGCAGCCCCGACCTGTGCGTTGACAAACTGCGTAATGACATTTCCTTGTCATTCCTCGTGGGTACTTTTACCGTTTTAGGGAGAAATTTTGCAACCGGGTCGTTGATATCCAGTTCCCGCTTCACGCTCATATCTACCATTACTAATGAGGTGAAGACCTTAGTAATGGAGCCTATCTCATAAATGGTATTGGCATCCGGCAGTACGGGATTTTTATCGCTTAGTATACCTTCGCTTATTATCTGCCGTGTACCATTACTATCTATAATGCCTACTATAATGCTCTTTATCCTTTTGGCGGCAACTTCCCGCTTAATGATAGATCTTATACTGTCTGCTTGTATTTGTCCGAAAACAGAATTTACTGTTATCAGCAAGATAGGAATCATTAAATATTTTCTCATTGCAAACCCTGATTGCTAATTCAGGTCTGGATAAAGATAAAACGTTTATGAGAATTACCTATGATGGCCAATCCGCAGACTGACGTCGAAGAATATATTTCTTAAAAATCGTGGATTGCAATCCCTTATCGTGTGCTTTCGGATTACAAATCCGAAAGAGAAAGGTAAGAATTATAAAAATGCACACTATTGTTTAAGTTTAATAACATCCATATGGAAATTGTGCTTTGTATCTTTATTATCATTGACATTGTATGACACGCCATAGTAAGCACCATTCATGTATTTCACAGCGCCTATCTGCACCCCATCATTTACGTTGGGCACATTGCCTATGGTGTGCTGTCCTGATGCATCCAGTACAGTAAGAGAGCTGGCCAGCTGCGTAGAGTCAGGGCCCCATACATAGACTGTACCGGCCGTTGTGCAGTTGCCAGCCATAAGCTTGGTATCAGCATAGGTACCCGTTAGCGGTATATTGCTGTAAATCGGGGTGAAACTGCTGCTGCCTTCGGTCCATTTATAAGCATATGCCTTATCCATGTGCTGCACATTGTAGGGATAGGTACCCACGACTACCGTAAAAGTCGATCCTTCCTGTGTCCATGATAGTACGCGTGGGTAATTTGTATAAGTATGATCAGTGGTAAATTCAGGCATCGACTGCAGAAAACGGGAATTGTACGATACATCTGTTCCCGCAGCCAGGGTATTGGTATTGCCTATAGCAAAGTAAACTTTATCCCCTTTGTACATAATGCTAAAGCCTCCCAGTACACCATCGGTAAATCTTAATGGCACAAAGTCACTTACCTCCGCAGTATCATGCGATGTGCGGTTAATAAAAGTCCATGCTTTTGTGGTGTTATTGAAAAAGTCCAACTCTTGTGAATTGGCATAATTCATCTTACCGGTAATCACATCACCATTCGGGTATATGAACGGATTACGGCCATCATGATTGATAAAATGATTGGATACAATTGTATTCGATTCACTGACAATATTCAGGTAAACACTGGCAGCGCCATTGGTATTATACTTCATACCCAGGGCAGTATAGGACCCAGGAATGAACCTTGGACTACTCGTACCGCTGTAAGTGCGCTCATCCCCACCCGCCTGCATATCCAGCTTAGTTATCTGCATAGTATCACCGCTACCCGGGGTAAATTTACCCTTGTACACCACTTTACCTTCTGTGCCTGACAAAACAAAGTTCTCGGTATAAAGTAGTGCTATCTCGCTGCCAATAGGCATGAGTTCTATAGGCATCATAGAGTTTCGGCCTGCAAAGCCGAAGTTTTGATAGGTAAATTTTACTTCTCCCAGTTTTTCCCATCCGGTATTTGTCGCTACCAATGGTGTGTTGGTCGTTGTAGTAGAGCCTCCGGAATTCTTTGACTTTTTACACGAATAGCTCGCTGCTAAAATACACATGCATGCTGCGGCCGTTACTTTTCTCCCGATCATAAATCATCAATTTTAGATAAACAAAGCTACCTGATCTACAACCGATGCACATACCCAATAGAAGGTATTTTCTTAGTAAGAGAGCCGGATGATGGGGATTATACCACCATCATTTTGCTTTCGGATTGCAAATCCGAAAGAGCGGGGCCGTCACCTTTAAACCCATTGTTTCGCTGTAAAACCCTCGACTTTTTCCAAATTACTTACGGAAAATCCACTAATCGCATTTTTAATCATAATCAATATTTTTTCCATCTTATTCATTTTTTACATATTTAAGATCGAAGTCATGACTCCATGTTTTACCATCTGTGGATTTTTCCCAACAGCCGGAGATCATTTTTTTGTCTTCGCTTACCATCCCGGTAAACCGTTGTATAAAATCGGGCGAATTGCGCCATATCTTCCATATCCCGTTTTCAAAACTCATTTCATAAACACGGGAATATTGTCGGTCGTCAAAGTAGAGTACTGTATAGTTTTGAGCATCTTTATCGCGCCCGATAAACCAGGTAGCCCAAGGCACTTCTTTTTTTGTACCCTGCCGCAAAATCAAAAAGTCGCCCTCCTCAAACCATTCAAAGATGGCTGTCCCTTTTATGATTGTTTTTGTATCAGGGAGAAAAGATGCGTTCGATAACTCCATTTCCCAGTTGCCAATAAATCCTATAAAATCTTGTAATGCCGGATTGATTTTGTTAATTTTCATAATGTAAATTTTATTGGTTATATATTTTTATGTGAATTGCGCTACGTATTCGCATCGGACTGTTTGTTATGATACAATTTCGGCAAGAATACCGGGGTAAAACAACCACTATATTTGAAACTGCCTGCTGCATCTTCTACCGGCCCACCAGGTGCCTGGACCACTCCGTCCAGTGACATAAATTCCAAAACAATTATTTTTCTCATAATTCACCTCCTTTTATAGTTACTATTTAAAAGTTACTCATCAATTTGTCAGAACAAAAGTCAGCAAAAAGACGATAACGGCTGCGGTGTGTATATGACAATTACAGGGCTGAATGCGACAGGCAAATGTGGTTGTTTAGTTGAGGGATTGTAGTCGTCGCAGATATGCATATATAATAGCTATCCACATTGCCGGAGCTACTTGCAATAAAAAAACCCACGCAATGCGTGGGTTTCAATTTTTCAGCGGAGGGAGAGGGATTCGAACCCCCGGACCTGTAACAGTCAACAGTTTTCAAGACTGCCGCAATCGACCACTCTGCCATCCCTCCGGGGTCAAAATTAGATAAGCAGAATGATATTCAAAAGTTTTTTTTCGATTTGGCTATATATTTTTAGTCTTAAGCCATTATTTATAAGGCCTGATGGCCTGAAAGCCCTTACAGCAGGCCTTTTTGTTAAACAAAATGCAAAAGACGCATTTATGTAAGTTTAGTAAAACACTAAGCATCATTGCAACGTATATAACCTAAATTTGACGTAATGATAGCAAAAATCAAGTACTGGCTCTCGCTTCTGCCACTCTTCATGCAACTGGGCGCACATGCCCAGCATGGCAATTATGAACAATCAAAAACATTTCAACAGATGAATGCTGCCGGATCGAAAGGAGCAACACACAAAACAGAAAGGGCCACCTTTGGTGCAGGATGCTACTGGTGCACGGAAGCACAGTTCCAACAACTGAAAGGGGTGGAAAAGGTAGAATCAGGCTTCAGCGGCGGCAAAGTGACCAATCCGACCTATAAAGAGGTATGCTCCGGCACGACCGGACATGCAGAGGTATGTGAGATATGGTACGATCCGGCCATTATCAGCTTTGATGAGCTGCTGGCTGCATTCTGGACCTGCCACGACCCTACTACCCTCAATCGCCAGGGCAACGACGTAGGTACACAATACCGGTCGGTAATATTCTATCACAATGAGGAACAGAAACAAAAAGCTGAGCAGTATAAAAAGAAGCTGAACGATGAAAAAGCCTTT
>JAOQAP010000220.1 GCA_025963465.1 Flavipsychrobacter sp. | reverse complement strand
CCTGTGAACAGGAGCAATGAGAAAAAGCTGTATTGGTATCTTTTGTGCAATTTGTTATCCGGATATTGGCTTAAACAAACTATCTAAGCGCATTATATTTAGCTGAGTTAGGAACGTCCATAGTGGTGAGCATGCTTACATACTGAGCACGGTCTGCCTTAGGTGCCTGCGCCAGCAGGTGCAGCATTTCGTCTCCTTTGGCATTGAACAGGAACTGGATATATATTGACCCCGGGTTTTCCTTGTTTACGTTATACAGCTTCTTTACGTTAGCGAGTATGCGGTTGCGGGATTCTACAGGACTGACAGACATACTGTCCAATCCTTCCCTATGCATGGTGTACCAGAATTTACGAACGTCACCGAATCGCGTGTTGAGCATCTGGTCTATCAGCCAATAGCGGTTGCGTGTGTTCTGCATGGCCTTCCAGCCATCTATTCCTTTACCTTCAGGTGCATTATTCACTACGTTCTGCGCTCTTTTCAGGAACTGGGTGCCGCCTTCCGGAGCAAAACTATCGTAGTCTAACGCCAGGATGATATAAGAGTAATAAGCGAGTACGGCTGTGAGATTTGATGAAAGGGCATCAGAACCTGATACCTGGTTATCATCAAAGTGCATAGGGTTGTACTGGGTAAACTTGAATACAAAGTCCTTATCTACGAAATTGATAAGAGAGGTAGTATATGAAGCGTTGAATACCGGTCGGGTAGCCTGTATGCTTATGGTAGCGCCATAAGCATCTACATCGCCATTCAGCTTGTTCCCGGTAAGTGTAATGAAAATACTACAGTCAATTTTTTCAGTAGCGGCGAATTCGTCTGTTGTCCATTTATGCTGGTTCATGAATTCAGTGATGGCTTTCTGCATATCATTGAATACCTTATTATCCACTCCGGTGATCTTATCGTGCCTTACGGTCACCTTGCAGTTGAGCTCCTGAGCCCAACCGGCAATGCTACCTGTGAGCAACAGGCAAGTGATCAGGAAATAACTAAACAGTCTTTTTAGCATGTCTTAATTCCAGTATTTGGTCCACAATAGCTATTGCCGCCTCTGCTTTGCTTTGTAACGGTAAGGCAATAGGTGAGCTGCTGCTGCGGACCAGTGTTATTTTATTAGTATCATGGCCGAAGCCAGCGCCTGTATCACGCAATGAATTGAGCACGATCATATCTGCGTTCTTTTCATTGAGCTTTTTAGTGGCATGTTCCAGTTCATTGTTCGTTTCCAGTGCAAAACCTATTAACGTTTGACCGGGCTGTTTTATTTTGCCAAGAGAAGCCAGTATATCCTGTGTTTTGGTGAGGGTAAGGGTAAGTTCGCCTTCTTTTTTCTTTATCTTTTCTGTTGCCTGCTCCTGTGGTTTGTAATCTGCTACGGCTGCAGCCAATACAGCGATATCTGCTTCTTTGAATACTGCAGTGCTTGCCTCATACATTTCGTGTGCACTCTCTACATGAACAGTATTTACCAATGAATGGTAAGTGTGCTCCCTGGAAGGGCCCAGTACCAATGTAACCTGTGCCCCTTTATCTGCAAGTGCTTCGGCTATGGCTATACCCATTTTGCCTGAAGAGAAATTGCCTATAAAGCGAACAGGATCAATACGTTCGTAAGTAGGACCGGCTGTTACCAATGCTTTTAATCCTTTGAGCGGTTTATTCTCTTCTGAAAAGAACCGGGAGAGGTGTTTTACCATGTCCTCAGGTTCTGCCATGCGGCCTTCTCCGACCAGGCCACTTGCCAGTTCACCATGAGCTACGGGTATAATATGGTTGCGGTAGCTACGTACTTTATTCATATTCACCTGTGTAGAAGGGTGCAGCCACATATCCTCATCCATAGCAGGCGCTATGAAAACGGGGCAACGGGCAGACAAGTATACAGCGCAAACAAGATTGTCGCAGATGCCATTTGCCAGCTTTGCCAGTGTATTAGCACTGCATGGAGCTACTATCATAGCATCGGCCCATAGACCGAGTTCTACGTGGTTATTCCAGGTGGCTCCGTCACTTACATTTGCCAGTACGGGGTGTTTGGACACTGTAGCCAATGATAACGGACTTACAAAATGAGTTGCGGCATCTGTAATGAGCACTTTTACCTCTGCACCGGCTTTTATGAGCAGGCGCACAAAGTGCGGCGTTTTGTAGGCTGCAATGCTGCCTGTAACGGCTAATATTATTTTTTTACCCTGTAAAGACATGTGTATAAAAAGTACCTGCAAGTTACGGTTTTTGACCGAATGAAGGGTATGCAGGACATTGCGTTGTGTCTTAAAATTGTTGTAAATCTTAATGTGATCGGGCTTTTGTGGAGATAAATGAATGGTGAAGTGCAGCGCATTTTGTATAAATTTACATAGTATAGCATGCGATGCCTGTACAGCACTACATGAAAAGGTTAGCCCTGTTCTCATTCATTTTTCTAATGACCTGTGTGGTATACGCCCAGGACAAGGCTCAGCAGTCCAAAATCAACTCGTACTTTATTAATACGGATCTTGTGTATGATATCGAGTCTATACCAACGGTAGGGTATGAGCATTTCTTTATGAGAAAAGACAAGATGAACAGCTGGCGTGTAGATGTAGGTTACCAGATCCATTACAGCGATAGTTTTGGTGTTGTACAATCTCATGGCGACAGAATAAGTATAGGTGTATACCAAGGGCCAGTGGCTAAGTTTGGTTACAGCATTTACAGCAACAGGCAAAGGAGAAAATGGCGCAATTATTTTTCACCTGCACTAGGTGTAAAATACCTGTGGTATGACAAAGAATACGTGCATACCGGTAAACGTTTCAGGGAGTCATCATTCAGGATACAGTCTGAACAGTGCCTGGTAGCTATACCGCAGTTTACCATAGGCTCGAAGCATACTAACAAACATTTCTGTGCTGACTTTTACGTTGGGTTGCAGTTGCCTATCAAATCAAGAGCTATTACCGTGTACCAGGAACAGGACAACCTTGGGCATGAAAGTTTGCAGGTGCCGTACGAAAAGAATACTATGACCGTAACCTTAGCGCCGGTACTAGGTATAAAGCTGGGGTATATAAAGTAGCATAAAAAAGGGACCAGGCTTTATGCCTGATCCCGTATCATAAATTTCCCATAGAATCAGATCACCTGATTTCTTAGCAGGTCGTTAAATACGTCGGCTTTTCTTATCAGTTGTGCTTTGCCATCTTTTACCAGTACTTCCGCGGGCTTCAGGCGTGAGTTGAAGTTGCTGCTCATTTCAAAGCCATATGCTCCTGCATTGTGAAACACGATCAGGTCGCCTTCGCTTACTTCATTCAGTACACGGTCCCAGGCAAATGTGTCTGTTTCGCAAATGTTGCCTACTACTGTGTATATGCGTTCCGGCCCTGTTGGGTTAGATATATTGCTGATGCGGTGGTATGACTCGTAGAACATCGGGCGTATCAGGTGATTGAAGCCTGAGTTGACACCTACGAATACGGTAGCAGTAGTTTGTTTGATAATGTTTGCCTTAACAACAAAAGAGCCACACTCACTCACGAGGTACTTACCTGGTTCGAACCATATTTCCAGTACTTTGTTGTACTCCTGTTCAAATTTTTTAGCTGCTTCAGCCACTCTGCGCCCCAGAGTCTTTACATCGGTTTCCTTATCGTCTTCTTTGTAGGCTACTTTAAAGCCACTACCAAGATCAATGAAGTCGAGCCCTTCAAACTTTTCTGCTATGCCAAACATAACGTCAAGTCCCTGCAGGAACACTTCGATGTCCTTTATCTCGCTACCTGTATGCATATGCAGGCCCTGCACGTGTAGCCCTGTTGTTTTAACTATACGCTCTATATGACGCAGCTGGTGGATGGAAATACCAAACTTACTATCTATATGACCCGTAGATATTTTATAATTACCACCGGCTACAATATGCGGGTTGATACGGATACAAACCGGGTATGAGTTGCCGAATTTATTACCGAATTGCTCCAGTATGGAGATGCTATCGATATTGATACGCACGCCTGCTTCCACACCTTCCAGTATTTCGGCAAAGTCAACGCAGTTTGGCGTAAAAAGGATCTGATCTGGTGTAAAGCCTGCCAGCAGGCCAAGCTTGACCTCATTTATGCTCACACAGTCGAGCAGGCCGCCGAGGCTGCGGACATACTTAAGTATATTGATGTTGGTCAGTGCCTTGCATGCGTAAAAGAACTTCGTAGGATGCTCCTTAAAAGCATCGGTCAGCTTGTTGTATTGTTCAGCGATCTTCTCGGCATGGTACACATACACCGGTGTGCCAAATTCATTGGCAATGTCAATTAACTGTTCGTTAGATATCGGTTCGTACATAAGGGCGCAAAAATAGTTCATTATCTGAAATTTCCCCATTTTACTATATTACACATCAATACCCATCAATGCCTATCTGAAATGACCGGATTTTTTGCAAAAAGCAGCATACTGACGACCAGGAACCTTAGTCTTTTCCTGTTGTTCGTTTCGTTGCTGGTATATGGTAATACGATCAATAACCGGTATGTATTGGACGATCTGACGGCTATAACATCGAATGATTATGTGAAGCAGGGGGTAAAAGCTATACCAGACATCTTAGTTACGCCATATCATAAAGGCTATAAAAGGATACAGGATACGGGAGCTATAGATAATCTGTACCGGCCATTGTCGTTAGTGACATTTGCTGTAGAATACCAGTTCTTTAAGAATAATCCGACGGAAGGCCATTTAATAAACATCCTGCTTTTTGCTGCCTGCGTTATTGTGCTTTTCCTTTTTCTTGACAGGGTATTTGGACGAAAGCGGACAGGGGTAGCGTTTATTGCTGCATTGCTTTTTGCAGTTCATCCTATTCATACCGAAGTGGTCGCAAATATCAAAAGCAGGGATGAACTGATGTGTTTCCTGCTGGCGATAAGTGCCATGCTTTTATTTATTAATCATGTCCGTTCAGGAAAAGTATATCAATTGCTTACAGGCTGTGTATGCCTGTTCTTATCACTTTTGTCTAAAGAGACAGCTATAAGTTTCCTGCTCATAGTTCCGCTGGTCTTCTTTTTCTATATTAATGAAAACAGAAAACGAAGTGTATATATAACAGCATCTGTCGTTGTTACAACAGTGCTGTATCTTACGATGAGGTATGTCTCTTTAAAGCTGCATAACGGGACCGACACTAGTATAGAATTTATAGACAATGAGCTGAGTGGGGATACCTCATACCCGGTGCGTATAGCAACTGCATTTTTTGTTTTGAGCTGCTACATCAAATTATTGTTCGTTCCGTACCCGCTCATCAGTGACTACTCATATAAAAGCCTGCCCTTTGCCAGCATTGATGATCCACTTGCTTTATTGTCGTTTGGTATCTATCTATTCCTTATTATTTATGGGCTGTACCGGTTATTCAAATACAAAAAAGACGTGTGGGCATTTGGTATATTGTTCTTCCTGATAACACTTGTTCTTTTCTCCAATATCCTTTTTCTGATAGGGGCGGCTATGGCGGAACGGTTCCTTTTTTATGCATCAGTTGGGTTTTGCCTGGTGGTAGCACAGGCATTATGGCACTGGGGGACTAAGAATATGCAGGAAAAAAGCCTTTTTGCACCAAAGATCTGGGTTGTCCTGGCGCCGGTATGTATCGTATTTGCCATCATGGCTATGT
>JAOQAP010000211.1 GCA_025963465.1 Flavipsychrobacter sp. | reverse complement strand
TCCAGCCGATGGATTTTCTGGATTTCAATGATTTTATTGAGCAGTGCCGGGCATTTATAGATAATATTAAGGAAGCTGCAGATACTATTGGCGTACTTGTAGGCTGCCCATCGAGGAATAACCAGGTGAAAGGTAAAGAATTGTTCAACAGCGCTTACCTGCTCTATGAAAAAGAGATTAAAGGCATAGTGCACAAAAGTCTGCTACCGAACTACGACATATTTGATGAGTACCGCTATTTTGAGCCGGCATTTGAATGGAACGTACTGAACTTCAAAGGTAAAAAACTTGCAGTAACCATATGTGAAGATATATGGGACCTGGTAGATGACCCGCTGTACAGAATGCGCCCTATGGACGAACTGGCAAAGCAACAGCCGGATATTATGATCAACCTGAGCGCATCACCGTTTGACTATGTGCATGCAGACGGACGTAAAGGAATAGTGAAACAAAATGTATTGAAGTATAACCTGCCGATGGTGTATTGCAATACGATAGGCTCTCAAACGGAGATCGTATTTGATGGAGGATCGCTGGTGATGAATACCAATGGCGACATTGTAGCTGAGCTACCCTATTTTGCAGAAGCCATGCATTCTATAATATGGAATGAGGACGGATCCTTTGCGGCAGATGTGGTTCGTGCGGCAGATACAGTGCAGGTAGTAGCACTTACTCCAGAAAAATTTGAGCCAAATAAGAGTACCGACAAAATATACGAGGCTATACTGCTGGGCATAAGAGATTACTTCAACAAAATGGGCTTTAAGAAGGCTATTGTAGCCTCGTCTGGTGGCATAGACAGTGCCGTGGTGCTGGCCATGGCATGTGAGGCTTTGGGGGCAGAAAATGTAAGTGCATTGTTGCTGCCATCACAGTTCTCTACCGGTCATTCGGTAAGCGATGCAGAACAGCTATCGAAGAACATGGGCAATCCTTATAACACTATACCCATAGAAAGTATATTTCAACAATTTGAACGCTCACTGGCACCTATATTCAACGGATTACCATTCAATGTGGCGGAAGAGAACCTGCAATCGCGCATACGTGGAGCGTTGGTGATGGCGGTTTCCAATAAGTTTGGTTCTATATTACTGAATACTTCTAACAAAAGCGAACTGGCTACCGGCTATGGTACCCTATATGGAGATATGGCCGGAGGCCTTGGTGTGCTGGGCGACCTGTATAAAATGCAGGTGTATGCCCTTGCGAGGTACATAAACAGGAACAGAGAAATAATACCGGTAAACATCATAGAAAAGGCACCAAGCGCAGAGCTACGCCACGACCAGAAAGACAGCGACAGTCTTCCTGAATATGATGTACTTGACCCCATACTCTACCAATATATAGAAAGAAGACAAGGGCCGAAAGACATAGTGGATATGGGTAATGATGCACCGCTGGTAGCACGCATACTGAAACTGGTGAATAGCAATGAATACAAACGCAACCAGTTCTGCCCTATCATACGTGTATCGCCAAAAGCATTCGGGGTGGGTAGAAGGGTACCGATTGTAGGGAAATATTTATCTTAGAAGATCACGATCTCTTTTTCATACGTATATTTTCGCATGGCAATCGAATATTCATTTACTACAAAATGGGAAACCACAGCACCGGTAGCCGACGCATGGGAAGCAATACGCAATTCACTGGACTGGCCTTTATGGTGGAAGAGCTTTGTCTCTGTAACCGAAACAAAAGGGGGTGACGATCGTGGCATAGGCAGCATACGTACCTACACCTTAAAAAGCCCGACAGGTTATAAGCTATCATTCGATATGCTGCTCACCGACCGGGTAGATCATAAGCTACTCTCAGGTAAGGCTACCGGCGAGCTGGCAGGAACAGGCACCTGGCATTTTAATGTACGGGACAACAAGACCTATATAGAATGCAAATGGAACGTAGCCACAACAAAAGCATGGATGAATATGCTGGCGTTTATCCTGAGACCAGCATTTGAATATAATCACAGGATGGTGATGAAAAAAGGTGCGAAATACCTGGAAGGGAAATTAGGGATGCCTGTAAATGATATCAGCTGATTATTATTACAAAATTGAAAAACGTCCGTTTGCCTCAAAAACAAACTTCGATCTTATAGCTCTGTACACAAAGATCGAGTCACCTTCGTTACACGATGAGAAAAAGACAGCGTCAACTTCATGATGTAAATAGTTTGGGTCATCAAGAGCAAAATAATACTGGTCGGTCAATGGAAAATATTCTTTACGTATTATTTCATAAGGCACTTTTTCCTTAATGCCGGAATTCGCATCCTTTTTATAGGGGAGTATTCTTTTTACAAGAAAATAAACTCCTGTGCTGATCACTATCGCCTCAAGCCATACAAGGTTGATCACCCACATTCCTGTCCTGGAAACATACTTTGAATCTTCATTTTCCTCCCATTTGCCTATTACTTCCCCAGTGTATTTTGATCGTGTATCAATTCCCCTAGTCGAATAATACAATGCCATAACTATCAACAATATATAAACAATAGTAAGAGGTATAGTATCATAAGATCTGGATGCAGGCATAAGAATAGCTATTTAAGTGCCCAGTATTTTTTAACCTGCTCTGCCGCTACGTTCATGTCCAGGTCTTTCATGCACTTAAAATGGCCTTTTGGACATTTGTTATAGCCTATCTTGCTACAGGGGTGGCAACGCAATGTTTTGTTCTCCATTATAAATGATTGCGGCGCTATTCTTTCTTTCAGGTTATTAAAGCCATAGTATGGAAACATACCCATTTCAGGAGAGGTATTGCCCCATAGCGAAATAATGGGTTTCTGAAATGCAGCTGCTGTATGCATGAGGCCCGTATCGTTGCTTACTACTACACGGGCATGTTTTACCAGGTCTGCTGATTCATTGATGTTGAACTTACCGCAGGAGTTATATATTTTCACAGTATCCTGTGCAGCTATCTCGCTGCCATCATATTTATCTTCGGGGCCTCCCAGCAGTATAACCGGGTATGGCACCAGCTCACAGAATTTCCTCCATTGCTCCACCGGCAGCTTTTTGGTATTGTATGAGCCGCCTATTACGCAACCTACGTAACCACCCCAGTGGCTCATTGGTATATCGTTGTTATCCAGCTGCTTGTCTTCAGGCAGGAAATAATCCAGTCCTTTACCATCATTATGTATACCCAGTGGCTTTACTGTTTCAAAGTATCTTTCCACAATGCTCTTATCGGGCATCATGTCTATTTTAAGATTGGTAAGCAGCCACTTTTGTATGTTCAGTTTCGGGAATGAATAAGACGGTACATTCAACGCCCTTTTTACACGAAGCGTACGGATGTTGTTATGCAGGTCTATTACATAATCGAACTTTGTTTTCTTCAGGTCTTCTATCACCTCTTCCAGGTCATCGTGCAGGTAATGCAGGTGATCTATATACGGATCATTGATGAGCAATGTGCCGTATGCAGATTTCGTGAGATAATGCACCTCCGCATCAGGGCGCTGTTGTTTGATACAGCGCACAATGGGAGTGGTAAGCACAATGTCACCAATAGAAGAAAAACGAATGACCAGCACCTTCATCGCAAAAGTGTAAATATTTAAATGGACCGAAGGTTAGTTAGCAGCGTACGATAGTTCGCACCATGCCTTGGTATCTGTTACGCCCAGCGCTTCTTTTGCTGCACTGCAAATGCCTATTATGCAATTAGCATAAACCTTTGTATCGGGCACCGGGCCAAGTACTTTTACATATATGAACTTACCGTTGCCCGGGTTGGAGACCTTTATGATACTTCCACGGGGAGATGCATTGTGAAAAGCAACATACATATTGCTTTTACCGGCTTTTTCAAAGAATACTGCCGTACCTTTTTCTGTCAGCACATTCATGCCGTCATTTGTCTGCCTGTTATATATGGAGTCAAGGCCACCCAATACTTTTTCCTGCACCACAGACTTGACAACCGGGGCCTTTCTTATCGGCGGATAGGCCGCCAGGCTAACAGGATCAAGCGTATCAAATGCCATTACTTTTATCCAGCCTACAAACAGCACTTCATTTACAGTAAGGGTGTTTCCTTTCAGGTTGTTCCATCTTCTCATTTCCACCTTGGTAACACCTGCATACGTACTGATAATAGCTATATCATCTTTACTACCTACATGGTAATATATTTCCCGCTGGGTTGAATTGTCAATTGATTGTTTTACCCTGAAGTAATTATCTGCAATAACAGGTATCTCTATAATTCCTCCCGGAGTTAGTTTTTTGCCGGGTCCATATTCATTTGCTGTTTCCAGCACCCTGTCTGTGAGGTAAAATCTCTGCGCCAGCATATGCACGTTCTCCCCAGGCTTCACTATATATTGTATCGCCCAGTTATTACCCTTACGTATTACAAATAATGAGTCGATCGACTGGCCATTAGCACCTAAATAAAATATACTAAATAATAATACTATTAAAGATCTCCGCATAACACCTTGATATTTATTCCGAAAAGTACAACAATTATGCCCAAAATTTCAGCACAAAGTCTGCATTAAGTTAATATGAGCAATTTATGAAGAGAAAAAGAAGTGCAAGTAAACCACATTTAACATTGATTTCCAAATACTTACCAATCACTATCCGTTAATTCCATTCTGATTCGCCAATGCTTTGGTAAATAGTTGTTCATCCGGTTTCCAAGGCTTTTTACCCACCCTATTCCTAAACCTTTATAGCGGATCATCAACCATCCTTTTTCAGCATCGTCAATACCCATGTCCTCCCTTTTCAAAAAATGGAGCGCCTGGTCTTTAGTAACATGGAGGCATGGAAGGTTGCTATTTGCGTCAATACTTAGCGCTACATCATGAGCTGGAATCCAGTCTTTTGCCGTTGGTGTACCCAGGGTCAACCCTGTTTTCCGAAGGTAAACTGCTTTTTGCAGCAATTGCATATCTTCCTCATGGGCAGGATGCATGGCCCCGAAATTCTCCTTATCGGTCTGCAGGAATATTACATCTGTATCGCTTAATAAATACGATGCCTGCTGCTGTATCTTTTTGTCATGAGCGGTCTTGTACCTGTGTACGCTTATTGTATCCGTTGTTTCTTTCTTGCGCAGGGCTGCTATGAAAAAACCTTCACCCCTGGTCTTGCCAGGAAAGAAACGGTAGCCGGTCATCCCTTTTTCAGGTGAGGAGACGGTGACTATACCCCACTCGTCTGCCACCGGAACTGTGAGCGTTTCCACCTCGTATTCATTTGCCAGCCAGTCCAGTATCTGCTCATCTTCCTGTTGCGAATAAGAGCAGGTGGCGTAGATAAGCACACCATCTTCTTTAAGCGACGGCCATACATCAGCCAGTATACGCTCCTGGCGCTCACAGCATAACTTCACATTGGCCTCACTCCATTCATCCAGCGCACGGGCATCTTTCCTGAACAGGCCAGACCCGCTGCATGGCGCATCCACTATTATAGCATCGAAATAACCCGGAAGCTTTGCAAAGTCACGGGGATCGTTACTGGTTACCCATGTATTCATATAGCCCCAACGGGTCATGTTCTCATCCAGTATAGAGGCCCGGGTACGTATCACCTCGTTAGATATAAGCAGGCTGTCACGGTCCAGCAGGGAGGCAATAAGGGTACTCTTACCACCGGGTGCAGCACAAAGATCCAGCACACGAAGGCCTTCATTCCCTTGCATTATGTGCTGCCACATATGGCTGAGAAACATGGAAGAAGCCTCTTGCACATAATAGGCACCTGCATGATAAGATGGGTCGAGCGTGAAAACAGGGCGTTCGGGAAGATAAACAGCGCTGGTGCACCATGGCACCTGTTCATTCGAAGGGAACAAACCAAGGTCTTTTGCGGGGTTCCGCCTTACTGAGGTTACAGCAGCCTGCTGATGCGCTGCAATAAAAGATGCCTCATCAAAGCCTTGTATGCCCTGCAACTGCTGTAATAAAGAACCCGGTAATGCCTTCAAGGTGACTGATTGAATACTAAAAATAGCAAGAATAGCCGGATTGTTAATCCACTACCCTTTTCAGGTTGAAATCAGGTATGGCAGATACGATGATCGGGTACTTTTCCAGCGTCACATCCGATGAATCAAGACCAAAGCCACGTTCTTCCGAAAGACTTACTTTCTTCAGCAGGAAGTAGCCTCTCATAATAAGCCGCTCCCACATAGGCAACGCATTATCGCGGCTCAGGAATTTCTCCATTACTATGAAACGGAAATCACCCATTACATTGTTCTTGCTCAGCGATTCATAGCGGCTCACAACGTTCACTTCTTTGTTTGCCACCATTTCCTCTACTACCTTTTTGAACATGTACTGTATCCTGTGGTCTACACGGAAACCAAGACGAAACTCTACCCTGATCACCTCGTTAGGCACTATGGTCTGCACCACATATTCTGTTGTGTACGGATCATCCAATACGTCCAGGTGCACAAACCAGTATATATCTGCACGCTTAGGCTTGCGATAGAGGATAGAATATAATATTTTATGTTCTATTTCCTTAGGATTGTTGGCACTGGTAAGATATACAAGATGGGTTGCATACTTGTTGATACTGGTATCATTGCTAAGCTCCTGCATGATAGGTATATAGTTGTCCAGCCTAACAAACTCCACATACCTGTTCTTGATCTTGCGGGATTTGAACCACACGATCATCGTCATGAAGAGCCCGCCGCCTACTATTACTGTTACTACCCCTCCTTCAAGAAATTTCTCCACAAGGTTGGCATACAGGAAGGAGAACTCAATAGTAAGATATACCACCAGGTAAGCCACTATCCATACTATAGGCACCCGCTTTATGAACATATAATATGCGAACAGGCAGGATGTCATGATCATACATATGGTAATAGACAAACCATATGCGGCACCCATGCTTGCTGAACGCTGGAAGTATATTGTAATAGCTACACAGCCTACGAACAGCAGGAGGTTAATGCCCGGGATAAATGACTGGCCACGCTCAACTGTAGGGTAATTTATCTTCATTTTAGGCCAGAGATTCAGTTTCATGGCCTCGCTGATGAGGGTAAACGAACCCGATATCAATGCCTGGCTGGCAATAATGGCAGCTATGGTAGATATACAGATGCCCGGGATGATGAACCACTGCGGCATTGTCTCATAAAAGGGATTTCTGACCAATGAGTTCCATGGCATATTACTGTGCACGTTGAGCAGGTAAGCACCCTGCCCCAGGTAATTGATGATAAGTGCGCTCTTTACAAATGTCCAGGAAAAACGGATATTAGCCCGTCCGCAGTGCCCAAGGTCCGAGTAAAGCGCTTCGGCCCCGGTGGTACACAGGAACACTGCACCTAATATCCAGAACCCTTTGGGGTAAACGGTGAGCACCCTTATAGCGTAGTAAGGATTAAGTGCGCGGAATATTCTCCAGTCATTGGCAATATACAATTGGTTAAGCCCCAGCAATGCCAGCATAATAAACCAGACAAACATGATGGGCCCGAACGCCTTACCTATAGATGTGGTACCAAACTGCTGAAAAAAGAAAAGAACGGTGAGGATCACAATAACTATCATGACAATAGTATGTGTACTGATCGCCGCCATTGAGTGAATATTGCGCAAACCCTCTATAGCCGATGTGACGGAGATAGGCGGAGTGATCATACCATCTGCCAGCAGGGCTGCACCACCCACCATGGCGGGAAAGACCGTCCACTTACCATGCCGTCGCACAAGGGCGAATAAAGAGAAGATACCACCCTCCCCCTTGTTGTCCGCTTTAAGGGTAAGCATTACATACTTTACTGTTGTTTGCAGGGTAAGTGTCCAGATAATGCAGGAAAGAGCGCCGGTGATCAGGAATTCATTGATTTCCTTCCCATTGCATATTTCATTCATAACGTAGAGCGGCGAGGTACCGATATCACCATAGATAATGCCTAGGGCGATCAACATACCAGCTACAGACGCTTTCTTCAGATTCTTTGTCAAACCGTGGGGTCGTAATTTATTATGCGAGCGGCGCAAAGTTAGGAATAAAGAAAATCAAAATTCAAAAAACTATGCCATTAACAGTCCATTTATTTTTAGCGCGAAAGACGGAGAAACAGTATGTGTGAGTTTGCATCGACATTTGCCGAGGTTGACACATAGGTGTCTGTACATGTACAGGTGTTACACTATTGTATGAGGTGTACATGTGACGCAGTTGCGTGGTATTTATTCCATCATAACTTATCATCATTTTAACTAATTCTCCCGTACCTTTGCGCCGTTACATGGCAAAAATAGCTAACATAGAATTAGGAGACTTCCCGCTGCTGCTGGCACCGATGGAAGATGTGAGTGATCCGCCCTTCCGTGCGGTGTGCAAGGAAAATGGTGCTGACCTGATGTATACCGAGTTTATCTCCAGCGAAGGACTGATACGTGATGCTATAAAAAGCAGGCAGAAACTGGACATATTTGACTACGAAAAACCGATAGGCATACAGATATTTGGCGGCGATGAAGATGCTATGGCCATGAGCGCCAAAATAGTAGATGCTACCAACCCCGACCTGCTGGACATCAATTTTGGCTGCCCGGTAAAGAAAGTGGTATGCAAGGGTGCCGGTGCTGCCGTACTAAAGGACATAGACCTGATGGTGCGCCTTACAAAGGCCTGTATCAACTCTACCAGGCTACCTGTAACAGTAAAGACCCGACTGGGCTGGGACGAAAAAACAAAGAACATAGAAGAAGTAGCTGAACGCCTGCAGGACATAGGTGTACAAGCCCTGACCGTTCACGGCCGCACCCGTATGCAGCTGTATAAGGGCGAGGCGAACTGGACGCTGATAGCTAAAATAAAGAATAATCCCCGCATACATATCCCCATCTTTGGCAATGGCGACATAGACTCTCCGCAGAAAGCCATGGAGTATAAGAACCGCTATGGTGTGGATGGCATAATGATAGGACGGGCTGCCATAGGGTACCCATGGATATTCCGCGAGATAAAGCACTATATGGCTACCGGCGAGATACTGGCACCACCTACCATAGCAGAACGTCTGCAGGCATGCCGCAAGCACCTGTATGGCTCCACCCAATGGAAAGGTGAGAAACTGGGACTGCTGGAAATGCGCCGCCACTATGCCAGCTACCTGAAAGGCCTTTCTCATGTGAAGGAATACCGTACAAGGCTGGTATCTACAGAGAACCTCACCGAGATAGAAGGCATACTGAGTGAGGTGGAAGAGCATTATACAAATATTCCGGAACTGGCTTAACATTATCACATCATCATTACTGCAAGATGAATGTATTTGAACCGAACGACCCACTTCTGAAGAAGTATATAGACAACATCTACATCTTCGAGAAAGGACAGGAGCCGGTACAATACACGTCATATCCTTCTGCAAATACCGCCGTGGGCCTGTTTCGTAATGCAACTGTCGACATCACTGATGACCCGGTAATTGTTCAGGCATCGGCAGATACAAAACCGTTCGGCATAGCATTCAACCGCTTGCTCAGGCGCGTAAACCTGCATTATATGCAGATGGTAGATGAGATAGCCATCAATTTCAAACCCGCCGGCTTTTCAGCGTTTACCGGCTGGCAATATACCGGCAACAGTTCCGACTGTTTTGTATTCACCGAATGGGATGGCGACCTGGAACGACTACTCACCCATATCTTCCGGGCACAGGAACAACATGAACGGGCTGCATTGCTAGAAGCATTCCTGTTAAGCCGGTACACTCCTATTGATGATGAAGATATACTCACCCGTGCCTGTGCCCTGCTTGCAGACCCCAACAATGAAGATAAGATACAGGAAATAGCTAAACAGGTGGGAGTGCACCAAAAGTACCTTTACAGGCATTTTATGCAGTATATAGGTTGCAGCCCAGCGCACTACCGCAAGGTGGTAAAATTTCGGAATGCAGTATATGCAAAACTGGACAAGGGTGACGCGATGAAATTGATAGAGCTGTGCTACAACAGCAATTATACCGACCAGGCCTACTTCACCAAACAGTTTCACAAGCTTACAGGTGAGAATCCTAAACAGTTCTTCAAAGATGTATCTGCCTTCGGGAAGAACAAGGTCGTTTTCCGTTTTTTCTGAGATTGTCCAAATACTACAATTTTTTCTTGCCATAATTACGCAGTTTTACACTTTCATTCCTGTATTATGTATACTAAGAAAAGTGCGCTCTATTATTATTTCGGTTCCCTGCTGGCCTTTATCGGCTTCCTGTTCTTCTTTATGTTCTTCCTGTTCGATGTGGCAGGCTTTGGCGATGTGGGCATGGGGCGAATTATTGAAAGTGTTCCTACACTCGTAACTGTCGGTATCCTGCTGCTCATTGCACCTATAATTGCCACTGTTATCTGCAGAAGTGGCGAACGTGCAATACAACTGGAATATATATGCCGCTCCATGCTGCGGTATATTGTAGCCTATCTCATGTTCTATTACGGCTATGCCAAGATGCGCCATAAGTTCTTCGAGATCACCTATATGTCGCAGGACACAAGGCTGGCAGAAGTAGATAGTTTTTCGCTGGTGTGGTATTTCTTCGGCAGGTCTAACGTGCAGGAATTTATGATAGGGCTGATGGAGTTCGTTCCGGCTATACTGCTCTTCTTCCGCCGTACCTCATTTCTCGGCTACATATTGCTTTTCCCGGTAGCTATGAATGTACTTATAGTAAACACCTTCAATCATGTGTCGGGTATTACCTTCCCGTTATCCATATTTATTGTACTGGCCAATATATACCTGCTCTACGGGCATAAGACTGCGATCATTGCCTTCCTGAAAAGCATTACCGAACCCAAAGGGCCTGCACTGAATAAATACTTGAATGGGTTACGCTGGTTCTTTAAGCTGGCTATTGCAGGCACTGTCGGTTATATAATATTTGTAACACTGATCATGCCTGTATTCAGGAAAAAACCTAATTACACACAGCGCAATAAATTCACCGGTGGCTTTGAATTAACTGAGCTAAGGGTAAATGACAGCATCATTCGCCCCGATACCGGGAATACCATGTACTATAAGAAGATATACATAGAGCCGCAAAGCCGCTGGAATTCGGTAGTGACCTATGCCACAACCTTTCACCCCAAGGCTATGACCATAAAATGGAACAAGCAGAACGACTCTGTATACACCATGCTGAAAAAACAGAATGACGTGATCAGGGATGCAGTAGATTCAGCAACTACCTTCATTGGCACCTACAGGCTTAAGGGAGATACCTTACTGATAGATGGTACCCAATACGGAAGTACCATTCATGCGAAGTATCACAAAAAAGATCTGCAGGATTATAAATGGTTCTGGTAAGAGCAACATTTTGTAATTTGCCTGCATGACCCGCATAGGCCTGATATCTGACACCCATAACTACCTTGACGATGCTGTATTCAAACACTTTGATCAATGTGATGAGATATGGCATGCGGGCGACTTTGGCACTGCAGCCATTGCAGATAAGCTCAAAGCCTTCAAACCGTTGCGTGGCGTATATGGCAATATAGATGGCCAGGATATAAGACTGGAATACCCTGAAAAACTGAGATTTACCTGCGAAGAAGTGGATGTAATGATGGTGCATATAGGTGGCTATCCCGGTAGGTATGTACCAGCTATACGCACAGAACTATATGCTGATCCACCAAAGCTTTTTATTACGGGACACTCCCATATACTTAAGGTAATGTTTGATGAAAAGCTCAAATGCCTGCACATGAACCCCGGCGCTGCGGGTGTGCATGGTTGGCATAAAGTACGTACCCTTATCCGCTTTGTGATAGATGGCAAGGATATGAAGCAGTGTGAAGTGATAGAGCTTGGACCGAGAACAACCCCAAACCCCTAAAGGGGCTTACTCTTGTTGTTGTATATCCCGTTAAGTTATAGAGTTGTGAGGGGAAGCCCCTTTAGTGGTTTGGGGTTTTTATTACTATATTTGAGAAACTTAAAACCATTTTATGGGAATAGCACTGATATGCGAGGCACTGATACCTATGCTGCTGAAAGGCAGTGAGAAACTGATAGAGAAAATTGGAGAAAATGCATGGGACATTATCAAAAAACCCTTTCAGAGCGACAAGGATAAAGCACTGATCGAAAAGGTAGCTGAGAATCCCGATGATGCGGTATCTAAAGGCATCATTGAATATAAGCTGACAGATATACTGGAACAACACCCGGACCTGGTAGCGGAACTTACCAAAATACTACCCACTATAGCGCCGGGAATGAATAATGAGAATACATTGAACATTACGGGTAACGGAAACAAAACAGTGCAGGGCTCACACAACAGTACGATAAACATATCGTAACAGGCAATGGATAACGGTCAGTATATTTCGGGCGACAGGAATATAGGCATACAAAATGTGTCGGATGCCACCATTAATATTACCCAGTACCTGGGTAAGTCGGGTGAGTATAAGGAAATGTGTGTAGCGCTTGCCGAACTTAAAGACACGTGTGATGCGATACCTGACGAAAAGGAAGCAGTAAAACAAAGAGTAAAACAGCAGATACGCGATAAGGAAAATCAGATAGAAGCATTTAAAAAAGATGTGCTTCTGCTTGCGCAAACGTTTGGACAAACTACAATAAATACCAAACGAATAAACGATGCCCGTACATTGTTCGAAGAAGGAAAATTCGCTGAAACAAGAGCAATGCTGGAAGCGCAGGAGCCAGATATGGCTGCCGAGCAGGACTACCTGCTGAAACAGCAACAGCAATTGACTGAACGCCTGCAGAATAATGCTATGGAATACAGGCTGCTTGCCCAGACCACAGTTGTAGATTACAGTGTAGAAAGCCGTGTAGCCAAGGTGTGTGGGTATTATGAAAAAAGCATACAGAGCGCTGCCTCGTATGATAGCTTAATGGAGTACGCAAATTTTCTTTTTGACCACAACGATCTTTTAAAGGCGGAAAAATACATTGAAATCGTATTAAACGGGCATACCGAAAGTGACCTGCAGAAAGTAACAGCCCTGGGCGTATCGGGAGCTATCCATACAAGGAATAACAAGTACCGGCAGGCAGAGCAGGCCTATAGCAATGCTATTGACGCTTACCAGCCATTACTTGAAAAATATCCCGGCCAATACATAAGTGAAATAGCGCTTATTTACGGCAACCTTGGCATCCTGCATAAGAATATGCTTGAGTATGATAAAGCGGAAAAAGAGTTGCGTTATTCTTCTGCAATTTACCTTACATTAATAGAGAACGGCGAAAAAATATACTATCTGAATTACGCCATCAGTCTGTATAACCTTGGCATTCTACATACGAGAGTTGATAAACGGGAAGAAGCCCGTAATGAACTTGCAGAATGTTTGTACATGTACAGGGAGATGTTAAAAGTCAATCACGATGCATATATAAGCAATGTGGCTCAAACACTTGTATCGCTGGGACATCTGGATAAACTGACAGACCCTGATCTTGCAGACGAGGAATTCAGCGAGGCTATTAATATCTATAGCGCATTAATAAAGAAAAACAGGGAAGCATATTTGCCATCACTTGCGGTAACATTGAACAATGTGGGCAATTTTTATTTTACTATCGGGCGTTACGCTGAATCTGAAGAGATCTATTTGTATGCACTCACGCTAACCGACGAGTTAGCGGCCGGCAACCCTGAAGCATACAACCCAACCCTCGCGAACTTGTTGTTCAACATGGGCAGCTTATATGGACAGGTAACGGCAAATGAAGATGCTTTGAAATACTATAGAGAAGCACTGGATATTTACATGAAACTACAGGAAAAAGCTCCTGAGATATATAAGGACCATGTAGAAAACACCCTTACCTTCATTTTACAGGTAAGCAGCAAGTCTGCAAACTGACCCGGATTTAATTATCCACACCCTTGACTTTTAAGATTTTTCTCAATATGTTTGTTAGACACTAGTTCCTTCTATATGTCTACACGCAACAGAAAACGCTTACCCGCATTGTTATTACTCTCCTCTTTACTGGCAGCATCGCAGGGCCGTGCGCAGAAGATGGACACTGTATCTTCTTTCTCTGTTACGGGATATGTAGATGCATATTATGCCTACTATACCGATTCCGTAGGCCCGGGCAATTTCCAGAAGTTCCCCTCTGTATCACCCCGCAGCAATGCACCATCGCTGAATACGGCACAGATAGCCGTGCAGTATACCTCTGATAAGGTAAGAGGTACTGCCGTACTGCACTTTGGCGATATAGCTGCGGCTACATGGTCACCGGCGCCTTTTAATCACCTGATGGAGGCACATGCCGGCTTTAAGGTATGCAACAAGTTATGGGTAGATGCGGGCTTCTTCCGCACACACTTTGGCACAGAATTCCTGTTGCCATCAGAGAACCTGACTAGCTCTGTAGCGGTTGGTACTTTTTACGAACCATACTATGAGAGCGGCCTGCGCCTGAACTTTGACCCCACGCCAAAACTGGAGATCAATGTGTTCCTGCTTAATGGGTATGGCATGTATGTAGATAATAATGAAAAGAAATCGATGGGCATGGGTATCACTTATGCACTGAGCGACAAAGGCGGCATAGGCTATACTAACTATATAGGAGACGACAGCCCTCCGGGAATTACCACGTCGCATTTGCGCTTCCACAACAACCTTTTCCTGAATTACCAGTTCGGCAAGCTGAAGCTACAGGTGGGCGGCGACTACTGCATACAGCAGAATGCTGACGCAGCTACAGGAACCAAACAGGCAAGTATGTACAGTGCACTGGCTACACTGAAATACCAATGCACCAATAAATTTGCTATCTATGGGCGTGGAGAGATCTTCCAGGACCCTGACGGATATATGTCCACTTTAATTACAGATGTCAAAGGCAAGCTGACAGGATACAAGCTGGCCGGCTTTACATTAGGGGCAGAATTCAAACCTACCGACGAATCATACATAAGACTGGAAGGAAGGACATTGATGATGGACAAGGATCAGTACATATTTACCTACAACAATGCACCACAAAATGTACGCTACGAGGTAATGGTGCATGGCGGCATCACCTTCGACATACTGAAGAGCATAAAGACAAAGTTCACTGCTGCTAAAGACAACGCGGGCATTGAAGAGTAACCAATTATTATTGATCACACCTAAATAATAAATAAAACTATGGCTACGTTCGACACAGGCACCACGGGCTTTATGCTCCTCGCCACCAGTCTTGTTATGTTAATGACTCCCGGCCTCGCGTTCTTTTACGGTGGCCTTGCAGGCAAGAAAAATATCCTGGGTATCATGATACAGAGTTTTGTGTCTATGGGTATCACTACTATTATGTGGTACCTGTGCGGCTACTCGCTATGCTTCAGCGGCGATGCACTGGGCGGTATCATAGGCAACCTCGACAAGGCATGCCTGCATGGTGTGGACCTCAACACTCCATTCCCCGGTAATACCAAGATGCCTGAATTCGTATTCTTTGCTTACCAGATGATGTTTGCCATCATCACCCCTGCACTTATCACAGGTGCATTTGTTAACCGTATCACCTTCAAGTCGTACCTCGTGTTCCTTGTTATGTGGCAGGTACTGGTATACTATCCGTTCGCGCACATGGTGTGGGGCGGTGGCCTGCTGGCCAAGTGGGGCGTACTCGACTTTGCCGGTGGTATAGTGGTACATGCTACTGCAGGTTTTGCCGCATTGGCATCGGTGATCTATGTGGGCAAACGTAAAGACACAGACTCCCCTCCTAACAGTATCCCGCTGATAGCTATAGGCACAGGACTGCTGTGGTTTGGCTGGTATGGCTTTAATGCCGGCAGCGAACTGGATGTGGATGCCGTAACAGGTCTTGCATTTGTGAACACAGACGTAGCCGCATCATTTGCAGCTATTACCTGGCTGGCCATAGAGTGGACACTGGTAAAGAAACCAAAGTTCGTGGGCCTGCTTACAGGTGCCGTTGCCGGACTGGCTACCATCACCCCGGCTGCAGGCTATGTGACGCTGCCATCTGCTATTATGATAGGTATCGCATCGGGTATTGTATGCTATGTGGCGGTACACTTTAAGAACAAACGCGGCTGGGACGATGCATTGGATGTATGGGGCGTGCATGGTATAGGCGGTTGCCTGGGTACAATATTGCTGGGCGTATTTGCTACCAAGACCATGAACGCACACGGTGCCGACGGTCTTATGTATGGCAATCCTACCTTCTTTGTACACCAACTGATAGCTGTAGTAGGCACTTGCATCTATGGCTTTGTATTTACCTATGGCATGCTCACGGTCATCAATTTGTTCACCCCTGTAAAGGTGGGTGAGGAAGATGAAGAAAAAGGGCTTGATGCCGCCCTGCATGGTGAACAGGCTTATGATGCCGGAGTGATATGATTGTAACGCAATGAACATAAACAAGAGCGCCTTCCCGTTATGGAAGGCGCTCTTGTTTATGCTTATGCTATAAGTTGCGAACGCCATTTATGAGTTTTGAACCGAACCCTATACTCAGCATATATGTACGTCCTCATGGCATGATTTTTTCAGCGATTTTTTTGACCAAGTGCCACATCGTAAAACACACGCGATATGACAAATGAACAAGCCGAACAACTGATGGAAAAGGTATCGGGAACCGTACTGGACGTAATAAAGGACATGACCGGTAAACAGCAAACGAGGAAACCGATATGCCTCGACTCTATAGCACTGGTGCTGCGCATCAAGCTGCATGAACTGAGACCGGTTATAGATCACCTGCATGCCAATGGTGATATTACAATACATCACAACATGTCTAAAGGTACGCGAACGGTAAAGCCCGATAGCATATCGCTGAATTGACCTACTTCAAAGGTGGGATGGTAAGTCTGCCGCTCAGGGTGAGGAAGATCAGATCGGGATGCCGGTGCAGCTCTATAAATTCAAGCTGTACCAACGACCTTATATGCTGTTTTACTTCTGCATCGTTATCAAATTCCTTCAGGAAGGCAGTTAATGGAACATAGTCATCACTGTTACATAGCTCCTGAAGCTTATTGTGCACCTCCTGTAACGTAGCCATTTATAACTTTTGCAGTATATAAAATTGGCGCCTGGTCGTGTACGAAAGTAGCGAAAGAATCTGATAAAGGCTTACAGGATAGTTTTTATTATATACATCAGACATTTACTGTGTAACAAAGCTGTTGGCACGGTAATAAATAAGTTATATAAAACATAAGCCCATTTACTCTATGTCGCAACAAGAGAACAACGAAAACAAAACCGGGGATGACGCCCTGGCCAACAAAATAAAACACCTGGAGGAGCTGAACAGGGCAATAGCCCATAACCTGCGTGGCGGCGTGAGTAATATAAAACTGCTCACCGAAATGCTGATGGAAAAAAAAACCACCAAGGCACAATTAAAGAACAGCAACCTGGGCATGAGCACAAGCGAGGGCCTTCAATACATACACGACAGCAGCCTTGCATTGCTGAACTCGCTCAATGCATTTATGGAAATGTCGGAAATACACCTGAAAGGCGGCCTGTTGCAGGAGAAATGTGACCTGGCAAAAATGATCCGGGACATTACCACGCAACTGAAGGGCAGTATAAAGGATGATACTATACACGTGTTCCTTGGCGTTACACACATTACCTACCCCTGCCCTTACCTGGAAAGCATATTGTATAACCTCATCAGCAATGCAATGAAGTATGCACGTAAAGATGTGCCTGCCGACATAGCCATTGTTACCTATAAAGAAGAAGGACGTACCGTACTCAAGGTAAAAGATAATGGTATAGGTATAGACCTCAACCGGTTTGGCGATAAGCTCTTTAAACTATACGAAACGTTTCATAAAGGATACGACAGCCGTGGCATAGGCCTCTACATGACCAAAGCACAGATAGAATCGCTGGGCGGTACAATAACTGTGAAAAGCAAGGTAAACGAGGGTACAGAGTTTACCGTGACCTTTTAATTCTGTACATGTACAGAACACCCAAAATCATGTCATCTCTTCCAAATTTTGGAAAAATCTTCCTCCCTACGGAACATTTAGTACTATGCCAGAAATTAAAGCACTGATAATCAATCATTTAAGATTATGGCATACAAATAGCAATATACTATTCAAACCCGCCTATCCAGTCGGGCAGGCAAACGAAACAAACAAACTCAAACAAACTTAAAAACAAACAAAATGAAAAACATCATCTCTAAAGTATTCGTAGCAGCAACAATCGTTTTCGCATCAGCAACAGCTTCTTTCGCCCAGGCAACCGCTACCGCTTCTGCAACTGCTACCATCATCACTCCTATATCTATCTCTAAAACAGTTGACATGAACTTCGGTAACATCGCAGTTTCTGCTTCTACTTCAGGTACTGTTGTTCTCGCTACTGGTAGCACACGTACTACAGGCGGTTCGGGTGGTGTTACACTGCCATCTACTACAGGTACTGTTACAGCTGCTGAGTTCGCAGTTGCAGGCCAGGCTTCTTACACTTACGCTATCACATTGCCATCTACTGCTACATTGACCGATGGTAGCTCACACACTATGAGCGTTGGTTCTTTCGTGAGCAGCCCTGCTACTACAGGTACACTGAGCTCTTTAGGTGCACAGACTTTGAAAGTGGGTGCTACCCTTAGCGTATCAGCGGCACAGGCGGCAGGTGTTTACACTAACTCTACTGCAGTTCCGGTAACTGTTAACTACAACTAAGATCATTCGCTGGCTAAGGTCAGCTAAAATATACAGTACAATATATATAACAAACACATTACACACTGACCGGTCCCGAACCGAGACTCAATATCCGGGAGCCAGTTATAAGTCAGTAAAGATTAAGTTTTAAGTGAGAAGTTTTGTTTGTTTAGAAGCTGCCGGTTGAGTCCCGGCAGCTTTGTTATTTTGCATAATTATGATTCACAAATAATTGATAACCAAAATATTGATTGAAAATAAAAAAATATTATCACTAAACTCCCGACGCCATCACAACCCGAACTTGACTACATCCGCCCACCCAGGCAAATGCAATCAGGCATAGAAATTGATGGAATACAGTAAACCTTTACACCTAAACTTATGAGAGTAATTATCTTGATTATGCTGCTTGCCATTTGCAGCTGTAAAACAAAAGAACACACATGCACCTACTCTATGACAAAACGAGGAGACGGACTTACCTTCAGAGGCTTTAAGATATCAGATGTAGACACTTTCTACGTCCGGCTCTTCACACCCGACAACACTTTTACAAATATAATTTCAATAGATACTATTAACGACACGACTATATACATAGACACCACTACCCATGTTTTATATACAAAAACAAACAACCTCCATAACATCTATGGCATTGATGGAGCCTATGATGTCGAATTATTTATCCCTTCAGTAAACATCACATACCAGGTACATGCTGTATATAGCCCAAATAGCACTTATGAAACTCCCGACTGCAGAGATCGCCACTTTGTTGTTGGCCCGGAAAGTGTAATAATAAAAAAGAACGGCACAGTCGTACCGACTAAAGGAGAATTGCATGACAATAACTGGCTAATACTGCATTTAGATTACTAATGAATTAACAATTACAAATAACTGAAAATCAATTACTTAAAAAACACGACATCAACACAAACTAGATTAATCCACCCTTTTCACCAGTTCCACTATAGGAGTTCCTATACACCCATTGGGCATCTGAATATGAAGCATCGTTGCAAGTGTAGCACTTATATCTTTCATTTCCAGCGTTCTATAACATTCACCGTGCGACACATTACAACCATACCATAATAGCGGTATATGAGTGTCATAAGGATTCCACCCGCCATGCGTTGTTCCGGTAAGTCTACCCTCATCATCATACCATCCCGCATTAAGTATTATTGATATAGCACCACTGCGGTCTTTGTTGTACCCGTTCACTATCATATTCCTGATATGCTCCGGCACCGGTGTTCTATCCATATGTTCCATATCTATTACATACAATATCTCCGGCATCTTATTTAGTTTTTCCATAATAAACTCTTTGATCTTAGCAACATCAAATTTGCTATTTTCTATAAGTTTATTATTCAGATACAACTGATTGTTGTCTATCATTACCACTATAGAGTCCCTTCCGAATCGTTTAGCAAGGTTAGTATTTATGTCCTTCATCAGGTGCGCATCCAGCACTCCGGAGGGTACCTCCTTATCATGCAGGAAAGATGCATTATGAGCCCCTCCATGGTCAGCCGTCAGGAAGAGCAGGTAATTGCCGTCTCCGTATTTATCATCCATGTATTTCAGAAAGTTAGCTATGTCTATATCCAGTCGCAGGTACATGTCTTCCACTTCTATAGAGTTGGTTCCGAACCTGTGCCCCACATAATCAGAACTGCTCAGGCTGATTGCCATAAAATCAGTTTCCTCACCCATGCCCAGTTGGTTGCTGTCCATACAGGCTTGCGCCATCATCAGGGTATAGGTATTACCGGCAGGCGTGCACCTTATTATATTATTACGTTCCCATGCAGACAGTTTATCAAACACATGGGGAAATTCCGGAGATTGCTCTCCGTTAAAGGCTGCTTCATACTTATTGGCATCAGCAGTGCATTGCCCCTTATACACACACGTGTCATACAAAAGGTTCCAGTTCTGCTTCACCAGTCTGTCCACCTCGTGGCGGTTATTAAATGCCTGCAGCCATGCCGGGTTTTGATCCTCCCGGTTATAGTAGGTACTGGTAACAAATGAGGCAGTCTTGTCATTATACCAGTAAGCTGCATTGGCCAGGTGCCCTGCGGGCAGTATGCTGCTCCTGTCCTTCAGCGCCACGCCATACACCCTGCTTCTGAAGTTGGTAGCCAGCCGCAGTTCATCGGTAATGGTGGTGGTTAGCAAATTACGCGGGCTCATACTTGTTTTCTTAAGCTCGTCACCCGCCAGGTACACACTGGTATCTTCCACGCAGTACCATCCCCTGCCGGTCCGGTTATCTATCCAGGTATTGCCTGCTATACCATGTATAGACGGCACCGAGCCGGTATATATACAGCTGTGTCCGGGGGCCGTGTAGCTGGGCAGGTAGTCTATCATCGTATTCTGGCAATTATAGCCATCACGCATAAGTCGTTTAAAACCACCCTCTTTATACTGGGCGTTATAACGGTATAAATAGTCCCACCTCATTTGGTCTACCACTATGCCCACCACTATTTTGGGCTTTTTTATGGTGTTCCGGCGCTTTGCAGCAGCAGGAAAAACCACTATTAACAAAACAATAAATAGCGCAAAGCTCTTTATTACAATAGCTTTTCGGGTATATAACATAGAAAATTAGTTTTGATGTGCATATGTGCAAAATACAACGACAAAGGTGATTTATATTTTTATTAATTTCGCACAGCAATTTTATTCACTGTAATAGTATAATTAAACAAGGGATCATGGACATATTTGCAAAATTTGAGAACAAACTAGGGCCAATAGGTGACTATGCAGAAAAATCACCGGGCTATTTCGCATTTCCAAAGCTGGAAGGTGAGATCGGCAACCGTATGAATTTTCGTGGAAAAGAAAAGATAGTCTGGAGTCTGAACAACTACCTGGGACTGGCTAACCACCCTGAAGTGCGCAAGGCTGATGCCGATGCAGCAGCTAAGTATGGCCTGGCATCACCAATGGGTGCGCGTATGATGAGTGGTAACTCAGACATCCACGTGCAGTTGGAAAAAGAACTGGCTTCATTTGTAGGTAAGGAAGATGCAATGCTGTTCAACTTTGGATACCAGGGTATGGTATCCACTATCGATACACTTTGCGGCCGCCACGATGTAGTAGTATATGATGCGGAATCTCATGCATGTATCATAGATGGTCTGCGTTTGATACCAAGCCATCGTTATGTATACAAGCACAATGATATAGCTGACTGCGATAAGCAGCTGGCACGCGCTGCTGAAATGACCAAGAAGACCGGTGGTGGTATATTAGTGATCACTGAAGGTGTTTTCGGTATGAGCGGCAACCAGGGCAAGATAAAGGAACTGGCCGTACTGAAAGAAAAATATGGTTTCCGCCTGTTCGTAGATGATGCGCATGGTTTTGGTACTATGGGCAAAAGAGGTGCAGGTATAGGCGATGAGCAGGATTGTATCGAGGACATCGATATCTACTTCTCTACATTCGCTAAGTCTATGGCAAGCATAGGCGGCTTCCTGGCAGCAGACAAAAAGATACTTACCTTCCTCCGTTACAACATGCGCTCGCAGATATATGCTAAGTCACTGCCTATGGCATTTGTGGCAGGCAACCTGAAACGCCTGGAATTATTAAGGAGCATGCCTGATCTGCGCGAAAAACTGTGGCACAATGTAAAAAGGCTGCAGCAGGGCTTTAAAGATGCAGGTTTCGACCTGGGCACTACCAACACACCGGTAACGCCTGTATTTATGAAAGGTGGTCTGTATGATGCAGTTCAGCTTACGTATGATATGCGTGAGAACTACAACATCTTCTGCTCAGTGATCGTATACCCTGTTATCCCTAAGGGACAGATAGAGCTGCGTATCATACCTACAGCAGCACATACCGACCAGGACATAGATGAAACACTGGCAGCATTTGCAGCAGTACGTGAGAAACTTGAAAAGAAGCTTTACCCGCAGGAAATGCCGAATGTAGGAGTACCTGCATAAGCAATAACTGCTTTAATGATTTTATTTAACCAATTACAGAAGCCACATAATACGTGGCTTCTGTGATTTTTACAAAGCATACAAAGGCAACAAATACGTTATCAGAAAATTTACACTATTAAGAACCCTGTCTATATTAGCCATGGTAAAATACTAATCAGATTACTCAACTATATTAAAACCATTGTTCATGAAAGTATTCATATCAGGAGCATCAGGACTAGTAGGCGGCAATTGCCTGAAACATTTTACAGAGCAGGGCTGGGAAACAGTAGGCTCTTACTTTTCGTTCAAGACCGACAATACGGTATTCTATGACACGCTTAATGCTGATCACGCTGACAACTTTGACGTACGTGCATTTGCACCGGACGTTATCGTTCACTGCGGTGCGCTTACCCATGTAGACTACTGCGAAACACACGAGGAAGAAAGCTACGAAAAGACCGTACAAAGCACCATAAACCTGGTGGAGCTTACCAAACAGTGCAATGCCAAAATGGTATTTATCTCTACCGACTACGTGTTTGACGGCAAGCATGGCCCATATAAAGAAGACGCACCGGTAAACCCGATAAGTGTATACGCCCGCCACAAACTGGAGGCTGAAGAATTGGTATTGCGCGAACTACCGGATTCGTTAGTACTACGTGTTACCAATGTTTATGGCAACGAAGTAAGGGGTAAGAACTTTGTAGCCCGCATTGCCGACCAGGCCATTAACAACCAAAAGATGACACTAAAACTGCCTTACGACCAGTATGCGTCACCTGCTAACGCATGGGACATAGCACGTGTTATGTTCGTGCTGCTGCGCGATGGCAAGAAGGGCGTTTACAATGTAGCAAGCACAGATTACCTGAACCGTGTTGAGCTGGCGCTGCGGGTGCTCAGCTACTTCCCCGATGCAGAATATGACCTGATACCTATCAGCACAGCAGATATGAAACAACCGGCTGCAAGGCCATTGCTCGGCGGATTCATCAAGGCTAAGTTCAGCGATGAGTACCCTGAATTCCTGTTTGGTAATATCGATAGTTATATGAAAGAGTTCCTGGCAGCACAGGCTAAGTAATGCTCAGGCAATGTCGGTGTAGACAGGCATTTTCCGCGGTTCTTTCTTTACCTGGAATATCCAGAACAGTACAGGAGACAATGGCATAAAGGTTACCAGTACAAGCACCCATAACATCTTTGTTTGGGTATTTAGCGTTTTTATCTTCAAAAGATGCACCATGCAATAAATAAGGACAGCTGCTCCTGCGCAGGCATAAACTGCGAGCATGATGAACAAAGTATCGTAGTGGTGAGACGTAATACCCTCTATACTGTAAATAGGATGCGGTGATCGTGCAATTGGCAATAATAAAAACAGATAATACACAACACAAATAAAAAAGAGAAAAGCAGGAAGGGCACAAATGACACCCATTCTTCTTTTCTCTTTTTCGTCTATTATTATAAACTTTTCCATCACCACGTCTTATGCGATATCAGGATAAGTGGGCATATATCTTGGTGCTTTCCTGATCACGAACATGTAAAATAATCCTGATGCAATAGGAGCTATCACAGAAAGGAAGACGATCCACATCAGCTTGTCTGCAGCATTCATGGTCTTGAAACGTGCGATCAGCACTATACAATAAATGAATATAGGGGCTGTGATCACCGCTGCTGATGCCAGCATCATGAATAAAGTATCATAATTAGCATTTGTAATCCCTACCACGGCTCCCGGCTCATGCGGGCCTGACAAAGGAAGCAACAGGAAAATGTAATATGCAAGACATAGCAGGAATGCTATAATGGGGATAAAACAAATGAACCCTATTCTTGCCTTGGCTTTATCGTCAAAAATCATCTGGTTGTCCATAATAATGAATTTAGGTTATACAATTGTGTATCTGTCCTAACCTCATTAAAACTATGCCACCGCGTATTAAATAGCGCCTCTTTTAGCTCTGTATTTCACCAGGAACTCCTCGAATTGTGCAAGTGTAAAACTACTCAGGTTATTGCTGGCAGTAAGCCCGCCTTTCTGCGCCACCATCACCCCATAATAGGTATCTTTAAATCCGTCAATGGAATGCGCATCGGGGTTAATAGATAATAGTACTCCCTTTTCTATAGCGTATTCTACCCATCTCCAATCTATATCTAACCTGCGGGGATGGGCATTTATTTCTATCACCACACTATGTTCAGCACAGGCATCAATAAGCACTTTATGATCCAGCGGGTAGCCTTTACGGGAAAGCAATAAACGGCCTGTTGGGTGCCCCAGTATTGCTGTATAAGGATTACGAACAGCGGTTAATACCCTATCCATTGCCTTCTCCAATGACATTTTTAAGTTACTATGCACACTTCCAATAACAAGATCGAACGTATTGAGCACCTGCGGGTTATAATCAAGGCTGCCATCACTCAATATATCAGATTCTATGCTCTTGAATATTTTGAACGGGGCAAGTTTATCATTAAGCGCATTCACCTCCTGGTGTTGTGCGGCTACCTGTTCCGGCTTCAGCCCGCCTGCATAAAAAGCTGATTGTGAGTGGTCGCTGATAACGAGGTATTCCAGTCCCTGGTCACGGGCAGCTTTCGCCATTTGCTCTATAGTATGCACGCCATCGCTCCATGTGGAATGGGAATGTATGATACCCTTAATGTCCGAAGGCTTGATAATATCCTTGTGCAATCCCTGGATGGACCTTTCTACGGAGCCGCTATGTTCGCGGTGTATGGGTGAGATATATTCAAGATCATTTGCGTCAAATATCTCCTCTTCCGACTCGGGTGCATCAGGCAATGAATAGCCATCAAGGAATGAGCTCATGAACTCATTGGTAGCTGTAGTGCTGAACAATACATTATAAAAACTATCCGCATCAGTAAGGTAGAAACGGAGTCGCGGCTGATTAGGTATACGTACCAGTATACTATCACCTGCCTGCTCCTCTTCAACTACAGTACCCGGAAAAGTTGTAAAATCACCGGCGATGCTTTTTTTATCGAGGTCAGTAACAATTTCTACAAACTCTACAGTTTCGCTTTGCCTCCGGAAGTCTCCCGTTATCTCGAACAGGTTGTCCGGGTGTTGCTTTTTCAATTGCTGTAATACAGAGTTGGCAAATGCCTCTACTTCTGCCCAAAGATGAAATCCAAGGTTCTGGTTGAAATAGACAATGCTCTGCAGAATACTTTCCTGTGTTTTAGCACCAAAGCCTTTAAGTGCTACAAGACGGTTCTCATTGCAGGCATATTCTAGCTCACCCAGGGACTCCAGACCCATTTCTTTCCAGATAACAGCTATCTTCTTAGGGCCCAGGCCCTTTATGTCCAGCATTTGCAGTATACCGGGAGGAGTTTCGGCTACCAGGGAGTCAAGTTGTGGCAGTTTACCTGTTGCCAGCAATTCACGTATCTTTTTACCCGTAGACTCCCCTATCCCTCTCTGGCTGAACAGTATAGTATCGTCCATTGTAGCTACTTCTGCGGGAAGACGCTCTATATTGAACGCAGCAGTGCTGTATGATTTGGACTTAAAGCTGTTCTCGCCATGTATATCCATCAGTTTGGACAGCAGGGAAAAATGGTCGGCTATTTCGTAATTATTCATGATGCTAAAGCAATGGTTGAAACTCGTCAAAAATAACTAAAAGGCAAGCGAAATGATTAACTTTCCAATTACATTATTTTTTGTCCCGACAGTTATACGGTTTGAATAAATAAAGATACCTTTGAAACACATATAATATTTATATGGAAGCATTACACTGAAAACAAGTACTATAAGCAATAGTAGAGTAAATGCAAATCGTACGTATTAAAATAAAGTAAGCAGTTATTAGTCATGGTTGGATCCGGATCTGTATTTTCTTTTGGGACTGAACAATTCAACAGGATTTTCCCGTTTTATATACTTATCAATAGCGATCTGGAGGTCGCTTCTTTTGGTAGCTCTATTGCCAAGCTACATACCATAAAACAAGGTCAACCTTTCGACGATTATTTTGAACTGAAGCTGCCGATCATTAAAGACCTCTCATTTTTTGCACTGAAAGGACTCGAAAAACAGGTAGTGCTCATCAACATCAAAAGTACAATTGCACATACCTTAAGAGGCCAGTTTGAATACCTTGAAGAACAGGAACAGTTATTATTTATCGGCACTCCTGCTTTTTACTCTATGGAAGAAGTGATACAGGAAAACCTGACACTTAACGACTATGCAAAGCATGACTCTCTCATAAGCCAGCTAAGCAACCTTAAAGCCCAGGAGATAGCCAGCAACAATATACAAGGGCTGCTGGACACAGTAAGCGAACAAAAAGACGCTATAAAGAACAGTGAAAAATTCATAGAGCAGCAGAAGCAACTGGAGCTGCAATTGAAGGAAACAGCCAGTCGCCTGGCATTCCTGATCAAAAACCTGGACTCCGGTATAGTGGTAGAGGGGGCAGATAACAAGATAATACTTGTGAACGACAAATTCTGCAGGTTCCTGGGTATCGCACAAACTCCGGAACAGCTGGTAGGGTTTAACTATACCTTTATAGGCAAGCAAAGCAAGCACCTGTATAAGGATCCTGACGCAGCAATAGCAAGGATACAAAATATACTGGACGAAAAGCAATCAGTGATCAATGAGTTGGTAGAACTGGCAGACGGACGCTTCTTTAAAAGAGATTATGTTCCTATTCTTCTCGACGGGAAATATGAAGGTCACTTATGGCAATACCTGGATGTTACTGAACAGCTGAACGCAGAGCAGAAGCTGGAGCAGCAAAAGGTGTTCTATGAAAATGTACTCAATAATATACCTGCCGATATAGTAGCCTTCAGCCCGGAACATGAATACCTGTTCATCAATCCTATGGCAATGAAGGACAAGGAATTGCGTAAATGGATGATAGGCAAAAGGGACGAGGATTTTTGCATATACCGCAACAAGCCAATGAGCCTTGCAACAGAACGGAGAGCGGTATTTAACAAAGTGATCAGCTCAAAAAGGCTGAATAACTGGGAAGAAAAAATGACGATGCCTGATGGGTCTGTGGAATACCACCTGCGCAATATGTACCCTGTACTCAATGAACAGGGCGAAGTAATGCAGGTCATAGGCTTCGGGCTGAACATATCTGACCGTAAAAAGATAGAAGACCAGGTAAAGCTGAATGAGAAAAGGTATAGGGACCTGTTCAACTACAGCCAGGCTTTTATTTGTACCCATGACCTGAACGGAAAACTGCTTACTGCAAACCCTGCTACCTGCGAGCTGCTGGGCCATTCGCAGGAAGAACTGACAGGTATGTTGCTGGCAGACTTCTTGCCTAAGGAGGACATCAAAAGCTTCTATACCGGCTACCTCGAAAAAGTGATCAATGAGGGTACGGCAACAGGAGTATTCAGGGTAATAGGCAAGAACAATAAAAAGACATTCCTGCTCTACAAGAACTTCACCGTTCATGAAGACAACTCGGAACCATACATTGTAGGATTCTCACAGGACATTACTGACCGTATCAAGACGGAGAAAGAATTACTGCAGGCCAAAAAAATAACAGAGGATGCACATAAAGCCAAGGAAACCTTCCTGGCCAATATGAGCCACGAGATCCGCACCCCAATGACCGGGATACTGGGCATAGCTAATTTGCTTTCTAAAACAGGTCTTGATGAACAGCAGAGAAAGTTTACCAAGCTGATATCGGAATCTGCCAATAACCTGCTGACAATAGTAAATGACGTCCTGGACATAGAAAAAATAGCCGCAGGTAAGCTGGATCTTGAATCCATACCTTTTAAACTCGAGGAAAAAGTATTCACAACGTTACAGTCATTCCAGTTTAAAGCTGAGGATAAAAATATAAACCTGCTGCTGAACAGCACGCTTGCAGATGACCTGGTAGTAGTAGGCGACCCGTTCAGGCTAAGCCAGATATTGAACAACCTGCTGAGCAACGCACTTAAGTTTACAAGAGAAGGTGAAATAGTTATTAACCTTGACTATAAGAAGAACGAAGGCAAAAAGGTAACTATAGAAATACAGGTACAGGATACGGGCATTGGCATCAAGTCCGACAGGCTGTCGCAGATATTCAACCCGTTTGTACAGGCATCGTCCGATACTACCAGGAAGTACGGCGGCACCGGCCTTGGCCTTACCATATGCAAAAACCTGGTGGAAATGCAGGGCGGAAGAATAACGGTAGCCAGCAAAGTGAACGAAGGAACGACCTTCACTTTTTTCATACCGTATGAAAAAGGTGACGCATCAATGTTGCCGGATGATGGCAATACAAACCTGAACTTTAAAGACCTGGAATCGATAAGGATACTGGTAGCGGAAGACGTAGAGCTCAACCAGTTCCTCGTAAGGCATATACTTGAGGCATGGGGCTGCGAAGTGACCATAGTAGGCAATGGTAAAGAGGCATTGGAAAAGGTGCAGAAACAATATTTCGACCTGATACTGATGGACATACAGATGCCGGAGATGGATGGCATTACGGCTACAAAACTGATACGCTCGCTGAATATGCCAGCTAAGCCGGTTGTCGACAAATCTTCACTTACGAAAAAAATCCGTACCTTAAATGCCAAGGACAAGTCATCTATACCTATCATAGCGCTTACAGCCAACGCATTAAAAGGTGATGGGAACCGTTACCTGAGCATCGGAATGGACGGCTATATTACCAAGCCATATACAGAAGAGAAGTTGTTTACGGTGATCAATGAGATCATTAAAACGAATGACAGCTTACGATTGAAGATCGCACCCGGTACCAAACACATACAAGACACTGTGCCTGAACATACAGAAAAGCTTTACGACCTTTCGCTCATCAATACCATAGGTAAGGATGACGCAGTGTTCACAAAAAAGATCGTGGGCATATTCCTGGAGACCATGCCACAGAGTCTGGCTGCGCTAATAAAGGCGCTGGAAGAAGAAAACTATGAACAGGTAGCCAAGGTAGCCCATAAGATGAAATCGAATATAGATTCAATGGGCATTCACCCGCTCAAAGATGTGATCAGGGAACTGGAAGCTGATAAAACAGGAAGTCCTGTGACCGCTGTTAATGTGCAAAAGGTAAACGATACGCTGAAGAAAGCATTTATACAATTAAAGGAACTAGTTTAGGAACAACAATATCATATGTCCATTGCAGGTACTATAAAAAGTAATCCCACATTAAAAAAGATAGTTCACAGAATGTTGCTGCCTAAAGGAGGTGCACGCCCACGGTTATGGGTAAGGATATTCGTGAACCGTTTTTTTCATACCCACAAAAAAGGTTCCTCTGTAGGCTGGCGCACAAGAATGGACATATTGCCATTCAATAAATTTGAACTGGGCGAATATTCCACCATAGAAGACTTTTGCACGATCAATAATGGTGTAGGTAATGTTATTATAGGCAACCATAGCCTGGTAGGTATGGGCAATGTGATCATAGGCCCCGTGACAATAGGCAATAATGTGATACTGGCACAGAATGTAGTAGCCAGTGGACTGAACCACGAATATAAAGACCCGGAAACCCCAATTCACCTGCAACCGGTAACTACCTCCCTGATAACAATAGCTGATGACTGCTGGATTGCCGCTAATGTAGTGATAACTGCTGGGGTAACTATAGGCAAGCATTGCGTGGTGGCGGCAGGCTCGGTCGTGACCAAAGACATTCCGGCCTATTCCATAGCTGCGGGCAATCCGGCCAAAGTAATAAAGAGATACGATGCCGGTAAAAAGGAATGGGTAAGATCTGAATAATGCCGGTACATTTCCTGCCAGTATTACCAAAAGAATACTTTTTGGGATTGTTATTGAGTTAATAATTAAATAATTATTTTTGAAAGCAGTTAAGCACGGTAAAAAACACCCTGTGCTAACTTTTTTATTGTATTTTGCGTACTGAATTTTTCAGGTTTATTATATTTAAAATAATATTGTTTTAATGTAATAGATTGAATTATAATCATCTGAATTATGAATGCAAACAGTCGGGGCCTGCAACAACTGATCATCATTGAAGATGACCTGGCTATTAAGACCTTACTCTGTACTGTATTAGAATATAATTTTGTTGTAACCGCTTTTGAGAACGGGATGGATGCACTTGCTTACATGCAAAAAGGCAATATACCGGACATTATCATCAGCGATCTGAATACTCCTGAATTAAACGGCTATGAATTGCTGATACAATTAAAAGCCAGCAATTTATTCAAATCTATTCCTGTTATTATACTTTCCGGCGAAGAAGGCTCTGAAACAAGGATAAAATGCCTGGAAGGCGGAGCAGATGACTATATCGTAAAGCCTTTTAATCCCAGGGAACTGGAAGTACGTATAAACGTGATACTTAAACGTTACGGTAAGTCATTGATCACGAAACATTTTTAATGAACAGGTAAATGCAGCATAGCAATGCGGGTGTGGGTGTTATCGCACTTTTGAACTTTAACAATACTACTCATGATGTTTTAAAGGGGGCCCTTTTAGGCAATCATAAGCTGGTACAGTTCAACAGCATTTATGATATGGTCAAGGACTATGAACGGTTAAAACTAAATGTAGTTGCCGTAATAGCCGAAAGTGAAGTAATGGGCGCTTCAGGCGTTACCCTGGCCGAAATACTTAGCAAGAAAGGATTAAGCCACATTCCATTCTTCCTCCTGTCTCACAAGCTTGATAATAACCTCGCTATGATAGCCATGCAGGGTGGCGTGGCAGATGTATTCCTGATGCCGCTAAACCTGCCACAGATAGAAACAAGGGTCAACTTCCTGATACAATACTGGCGAACCATACAGAAAAAAGAGACCGACAATAAGCACACCCCGGCATATAAAACACCTTTCCTCAAGAGATCTTTCGATATAGTATTTTCAGGCATGGCACTCATATTTCTGTCGCCATTGATACTGCTGGTCATCATTATCATGAAGTTGGAATCAAGGGGCCCTGTGTTCTATTACTCTTACCGGGTAGGCACAGGCTACAGGGTGTTCAAATTCTATAAGTTCAGGTCTATGTTCGTAGATGCGGACAAAAGACTGAAAGACCTGAAGCACCTGAACCAATATAGCAGTGGCGAAAAAGCAGCAGAGGAATCGAACATAGTATACCTGTGTGATGAATGCGCCGCCACAGGCGTAACATGCAGGAGCATGATATATGCCGACAATATAAAATGGTGCGAGAAGCAATACCTCGATTCAAAAAAGCAGCAAGGCGATGCAGCTTTCTTTAAACTAAAGAATGACCCCCGCATCACGAAAGTGGGACGCTTTATACGCAACTATAGCATAGATGAGTTACCACAATTGTGGAACGTTGTGATAGGTGACATGAGCATAGTAGGCAACAGGCCCTTACCGCTATACGAAGCTGAGAAATTAACTACAGATAAATACGCATCCCGCTTCCTGGCACCCGCAGGAATGACCGGGCTATGGCAGGTAGAAAAGAGAGGAAAAGGAGAAATGTCTGAAGATGAACGACTGCTGCTGGATAATACTTACGCAGAGAGCCACAGCTTCTGGTACGACATAGGACTAATATTCAAAACAATACCAGCATTATTCCAGAAGGAAAATGTGTAAGTGCGCAACTATAAATACAATTGTGCGCTGAGCAGTTTTAGCGAATCAGTAACCGGTGCTTACTACTACATTGAATGATCGATAAAATAAAGCTATCACGATATTACAATAAGCACTTTCTGGTGCTCTTTGGCAATGGAGTGCAGATGGTGGTAGGTTTTGCCACCTCCTTTATTTTATTTCATTACCTCACACTGGCAGAAGCAGGCACTTGGTATTTCATGCAAAGCTTTGTAGGGCTATGTGAAGCTGCCCGGTATGGGTTCCTGGCCACAGCGACAGTAAAATTTTATGCAGGTACGGCTGTGAAACGAGCAGCAAATGTGCTGGGTTCCGTTTGGGTGCTGGCTATATTGCTTACCTCTATTGTGCTGGTGGCAAACGCCGTAGCACTGGCCTACCTGCCATATACTACCAACACAGAACTGATCGTATGCATCAAGTGGATAGGGCTGACCTTTTTAAGCTCACTGCCGGCAGATGTGGCATTCTGGAGAATGCAGGCAAATGAAAAATACGGGACCATGTTCCTCTTCCGGCTGCTGAATAGCCTGAGCAGCCTGGTCGCTTTTTCTGTCCTTATCTATTTGCACAAATTCAGCCTCGAGAATGCACTGCTATTTAACTTCCTGTCCAATTGTTTTTCCAGTGCAGTAGCTATCGTCTTTAATCTTTCGGGGATAAAAGATATAATGCACAGGTCTAAAGAAACGATCAGCGAGATATTCCATTTTGGTAAGTATACATTTGGCACCACCATGTTTTCCAGTATGCTGGGCAGCTCAGATACCTGGATCATCAACTTTATATTAGGACCTGCGGCGGTAGCTATATACAACCTTGCCATGCGCTTTATGGGCCTCATAGACCTCCCCTTACGTACCTTTGTAACAACAGGAATGTCTGAAATGGCTATTGCTTATAACGCAGGTAAAATGGCGGAGGTAACACAGCTATTCAAGAAGTATGCGGGTATGCTCACCATTGTCTTTATCCCTTTCAATATCCTTGCATTTATAGGTGGGGTAATCGCCATCAAATTTATGGGCGGCCACCGTTATGATGGCGAACCGCTGATGGAAGCCATCAATGCTTATGGCATGATACTCATTCTGGCTATTACATTCCCTATTGACAGGTTCAACGGGCTGGCACTGGACATCATTCACAAGACAAAGACGAACTTTCAGAAGGTGATCATTATGCTTGTGGTAAAAACAATTGCGGGGCTTATACTGACCCTTGTATTTAAGCATATCTTTGGTATTGTTATTGCCAACTACCTGATGACCATTGCGGCTATCTGGTTTGGTTATCACCACCTGAACAGGTATATGCCGCATACTATAACCGGCATAATAGTGACCGGCTATAACGAATTACGTGATTTTATCAGGAAGGAACTTAAGTTAACGTCAAAACCTAAAGGTGTATCATGAGACCTGTTGTTATACCCGCACCTATAAAATTGCTTTGGGAGGCAGACAATGCCACCAATGAGGCAAATACTTCACTGATCAGGAAGCACTACGCTACCCTGCTGAAAGGTACCTCGGACGTATCTGTAGTGATACCGGCATACAATGAAGAGAAGAACATACTCAGGACACTTTTATCCCTCAGCTCTAACAGAACAAAGTGGTCTGTAGAGATAATAGTGGTGAACAATAACTCCAAGGACAATACAGAAGCGTTGGTAAAAGCTACGGGTGTGACCTGCATTACCGAAGTGAAGCAGGGCATAACAGCAGCACGCAATGCAGGGCTGGCTGTGGCCAAAGGAAAATATGTGCTCAACGCCGATGCCGACTCCATATACCCACCCGACTGGATAGAACTAATGATAGCCCCACTGGCAACAGGCGATGCTTGTATCACCTACGGCAGGTTTGCATTCATACCCACAGGCGTAACTTCACGAACGAGCTATTATTTCTATGAGCAAATGGCAGATTCCGTACGCTGGGTAAATAAACGATTCCGCGAAGAAGCAGTGAACGTGTATGGCTTCAACTCAGGGTTCAGGCGCACAGAAGGACTGGAAGTAGAGGGCTTCAACCACCCACCCGGCGCCAACGAAGACGGCTGGCTGGCTGTAAAGCTCAGAGAAAAAGGCTTTGGCAAACTGCACTGCGTTACCGATATAAATGCCATGGTATGGACCGCCGACCGCCGCATAGAAATGGACGGCGGCCTCTGGAAAGCATTATTCATGAGAGCAAAGAGGATATTATTCCCACCAAAGGAGGTAGTGATAAGGAAGGATCTGTAGTTTATTTTTTCTTAACCACATAAACTGAACTATTACGATGAGCGAAATAACCTCTGCTGGAAATTTTTTAGGAAATTTATTGACAGCTATTGTGTGGATCCTTTTGGGTGCTGCCGGCGGCTTTTTTATTGGGTACTTAATGTATGGGCAAATACTAGGTGTAAATATTCCAATAAATGCCTTCTTTAGTTTGGATTCAGATATAGCGAACTATATACTCCAGCCAATAAAAGAGAAGGTATACATAAGTACTGGCATTGGAACCGTCGCAGGTATACTTATCTATCTAATAATGCCAAGTGATAATGATAGTAGCAATAAAAACAATCCTTCTATTTCAACAAGCGATGAGTTACTAAAGCTATATGAGCTTAAAGAGAAGGGCGCAATAAACGAGCAGGAATATGAAACACAAAAGAAAAGACTATTAAAATAATCAATACAGACAAAGTAGATTACTTCCTCTTCGCCTTCTCCCACACCGCACTCTGCGATCCGTTCCGGTAGCGGCTGATGCCCGCCATCACTGCGTAGTTCATCATGCAGAAGTAGTAAGGAATGAACAGCACCTTTATCCTCACCTGCCTTTTTTCAAATATCCAGCCGAGTAATGCCAACGCATAAAAACCAAGCTGGCAATATAACAGCACCCAGTAGATAATGGGTATAGACGGATGGAATGCGATCAGGATATTGGTAAGCAACGCCAGCAACATCAGGTAGGGAGTCACCGTCCACCGCAGCACACGATGGCTGATGTACTGGAACGACAACACAAAATTACCAAAAGGGCTGAGCAGCGATTTTAACCGCACGATAGATTGTATACCACCTGCAGCTATCCTTATCTTCCGTTTCAGTTCTTCCTGCACATTTTCAGAGCCATTCTCTGTAGCATACGCCATTGGCTCATACACTATACGGTAGCCCTTCTTTGCTATCAACATAGATATCATGAAGTCGTCCAGTATAGTATCCTGCGGTATAGGTTCATACAAGCGTGTGCGTATACTGAACAGTTCGCCCGCAGCGCCCACCACGGAGTACAATTCAGAGTCCCATGTCTTCAGCTTCGATTCATACTTCCAGTAAAAACCCTCCCCTGCTGTGGCATCTTCCACGTTCTCTATATTCACCCTCTTTTCGCCGGAAACGGCCCCTACAGATATGTCTTTATAATGGCGGCAGATGTTGGTAAGCGCATCCTTGTTAAGTATCGTATTGGCATCTGTGAATATCACGATCTCTGTACTCACCTCCTGCATGGCACGGTGCATGGCTGCTATCTTGCCATTGCGTTCAGGGCTATGCATCAGCTTTATCTGTGGGAAACCCGCTACCAGTTCAGGGGTACGGTCATTGGAGCCATCTGTCACAAAAATGAAATGCAGCTTGTCTTGCGGGTAGTTAAGCGCGAGTGTATTATTTATCTTCTCAATAATAAAATCTTCTTCATTGTATGCAGCTACTATTACTGTAAGCGTAGGCCATATGCCACCGTTGTCAGGTAGCTGCCTTTTACCCATTACTATGGTGCGCAGTTTCACCAGGAAATACAGCAGTACACCATACCCGAAGAAGGTATAGAAAACAATAAAAAGGCTTATCCAGAAAACTAATGTCATGCAGTATTCTTTACTTTAAATCCCAGGTCTGTACTGTTCTTACTGTGCGTAAGGTTCCACACAATAGCCCTGCACAATACACTTATAAAACTCCATTGCCCGTCTTTTATATACCCAAGCACATTCCGCGGCACAACTACCAGCATAAAGTACGGCCAAAATACGGCACGCACCAAAAAAGAACAGCTCCTGCGAACGAACAGGATACGGTTCCTGTTCATAAAATACTCTTTCAGTGCGCTTTTGCTGCCTATCGTCATCGATTCTTTATGATAAATAAGCGCCTGCATGTTTACCCATATAGTGTACCCTGCTCTTTTCACCTGTTCACACCAGTCCATCTCTTCATAATACAGGAAATAATTTTCCGGCATAGGGCCTGCTTTTTCAATCGCCTCCCTGCGCAGCATCATAGCGGCCCCATGTATATAGCCCGTCTCGCCCGTCAGTATATCATACTGGCCATTATCCTCTTCAAACTGGCCTATGCATTTATTTCGTGCGGTGAAATAGTTCATAGGAGTAAATCCCGCATATTGCAACACATTCGGCTGGTCGAAGTAGCGGATCTTAGGGGATATTATACCTATCTCCGGGTGAGCGTCTAATGTACCGGCAAGTATACCTATAAGGTCAGCCGTCACCTCCGTATCGTTGTTCACAAAGAACAGGTAATCACCTTTGGCCGCTTTAATACCCAGGTTATTACCTCCGGCAAAACCAAGATTGATCTCAGAACGTATGAACTTTACCTGAGGGTATTTTTGCATCCACCCCGGCACAGGGTTTACCTCGCTGCCATTGTCCACAACTATTACTTCTATGGCCGCGTAAGTATTCTTGCTGAAAATAGAATCTAATAGCGCTTCCGTTACACTGCTGTGGTTAAAATTGACGGTAATAACGGAAACAAGGCGCATAATCTGCTAAACTACTTCATGAATGAATAATATCAAGACAAGGCGGCAATTTTATTATTAAATCATGGTGGTAACATTAAAGCATTCTAATGCTCACTCTAAATAAGGAGCAGTAATTTTGTATAACTCTTTCAAAATCCATGATATTGACTTGAAGAAATAAAGCAATATCAAATGTATGATTTGAAGGTGCCTATACGTAAACGACAAGAGATAATGGCCGTATCTTATTCCTTCCCGGGCATAACGTTACTGATCACACATTACAACAGGAGTAGCTCGCTGGAGCGCTTACTGGCCACATTTCGCAGGTTAAACTGCACTTTCGCCGAGATCATCGTTTCCGATGATGCAAGCAGGCCGGAGCATCTGGACAATGTGAAAGCAATGCAGCATGAATATAACTTCAGGCTGGTTACGACCCCCATAAACAGGGGACATGGCAACAGCATTAATAAAGGGCAGGATCTCGTCACCACACCATATACAATATACGTACAGGAAGATTTTGTGCCGTCTGATATATTCCCTGAACACCTTGCTGATGCATTTCAGTTCATGGAAAAGGATGAAACGCTCGACTATATACGCTTCTGGGCGCTGGCAGACAGCTACCCCGACCTGAAGCCCTATGGCAAAGGTTTTTCCGAAATGCAGTACAAGCTAACTACGCTCAACCACCTGAAATTTTATCAATACAGTGATACACCGCACCTGCGCAGAAGTAATTTTTTCGAACGGTTCGGAAGATATAAGGAAGGTTTGAAAGGGGATGTAATAGATTATAGAATGGCTATCTCATTCCTTCAGAACAAGGGTAAAGGCCTGTTTTATAATAACTACAACAGCTTATTTGCACACGAAAACTCAGAAGACGAGCCAAGTATGATGCGCGAGCTGATCAACTGGCGCCAGAGACGCAACCTGTTTACAAGGCCCTTGCGTTGGGCATACCTGAAATACAAATGGATAAAGTGTACATTAGATGTCAGATTTATGCATTAGTATTGCGGACAAAATACTTTTGAAAGACCTATGGCGGGCCAACATTCTTTTCCGGGCGTAACATTACTGATCACTCATTACAACCGGAGCAGCTCCCTTGAACGGATATTGAACAGCTTCGTGCAACGGCAGATGCAGTTTGATGAAATAGTGGTAGCCGATGATGCCAGCACACCTGAGCAACTGGAAAAGGTAAAAGAAATGCAGGCCACCTATAATTTCCGGCTGGTAGTTGCTGCAAAGAACGGGAATATAGCTGCCAATATAAACCTTGGGCAGGATGCAGTAAAAACGCCATACACACTTTACGTACAGGAAGATTTCATACCTACACAGCTATTTGCCGCAAGCCTTGCAGATGCCTTGCAGTTTATGAATGAAGATCGCAACCTTGACCTCGTACGCTTCTGGGCACACTACAGGTATCCTACCCTGAAGCCTTACGGCAAGGGATTTTCGGAAATGAAATTCAGTCCGTGGAATATGAACCACCTGAAATTTTTCATTTACAGCGATACACCACACCTGCGCCGCAGCAATTATTTTGAAAAATTCGGAAGATATATAGAAGGTTTTTCCGGGGACGTAGGCGAATACCTCATGGCCGTTTCTTTTTTACAGCATAAGGGGAAAGGACTGTTCTTTGAGAACTATTCTACCTTGCTTACGCATGAGAACCCTCCCGGAGAGCCCAGCACACAGCCGCGCGCCACATGGCGGCAAAGCCGGAACCCCGTATTCCTGTTCCTGCGCTTTCTATATTTAAGATATAAGTGGTTAAAGTGTACCTTAGACGTGAAATTCATGCGTTTAGAATCTATACAGAAAAAAAAGTAACTCATGCCGGGCACTTACTACTTCCAGGGTATTACCTTACTCATCACTCATTACAACAGGAGCAGCTCGCTGGAGCGTTTGTTAGAGTCATTCAAAAAACTGAATTGTAAATTTGAAGACATAGTAGTTTCTGATGACGGCAGCAAACAGGAACACCTGGACCATATTAAAGAGTTGCATGCCCATTATTTATTCCGGTTGATTACCACTCCTAAAAACAGGGGGCTGGGCAACAATATCAACAAAGGCCAGGATGCAATAACTACGCCATATACACTGTACATACAGGAAGACTTTGTACCACTTGCAGCTTTTCCCGAAAAACTGCAGGATGCCCTGCAATTCATGAATGAGCGCAAGGACCTGGACATGGTGCGCTTCTATGCATACTTTAAGTATCCGTATCTGAAACCATTAAAGAACGGATTCAGCGAAATGAAGTTCAGAATATGGTATACAGGGTATAAGAAGTTCTACATGTACAGCGACCACCCGCACCTGCGCCGCAGCAATTTCTTACAGAAATTCGGTCGCTACCCCGAGGGTGTCAACGTAGAAGTATCTGAGTATGGAATGATGATGTCTTTCCTGAAAAATAACGGCAAAGCATTGTTCTACGAAGATTTCCAGGGGCTGCTGGACCAGGTGAACTCAACCGCCGAACCAAGCACCTTCAAACGCAATTTCTGGCGCGAAAGTGAGAACCCGGTCATAGCGCTTACACGCCATGCCTTCAGGCACTTAAAGTTCAACTACAGGTTTTTCAAGGAACCTAAAAAGTAGGTCAGTGGTTTCCGAAACCAAACTTCGGGGTCACTTTCTCTATCAGGTCTTTCACAGCCGGATTACCATAGATGATGTCGCGTATCTTTGACCTGCGCTCATTTTCCGGCGATATATAGCCTGTGGTCACCTTTGTCATAAAGCTTTCCATCGTATCCATATTATTGATCTCAATGCGGGGGATACGCATTCTTTGAGAAGAGCGCGACAAAAGGCCGGAGTGAACAGAGTATGCCATAGTATATCCGGTAGCTTTCAACTGGTCGAGCACCATCTTGTTATACAACCCATAAGGAAATGCAAAAGAATCAACAGGCTTGCCCAGGTTTTCCTCTATAGCTTTCTTACTGTCTGTTATTTCTTTTATGAGGGTCTGTTTGTCCAGTCCGTTCATCTTTACATGGTTGTCGCCATGCGACTGTATAGACCATCCATTAGCCGACAGTGAGCGTATCTCTTCCCACGATAGCTGGCGATCATCACCTACAAAGTAGAAATCGCTTAGACCGTATGGCTTGCCAATATATGCAGTACTTAAAAACAGCGTAGCAGTAAAGCCATACTGAGCCATTATAGGCTGCGCATGCTGGTACAGGGAATAATAACCATCATCAAATGTAATGAGCATATGCTTGCCGGATACCGGCTTGCGGTGCAATACAAGGTTTCTCAGGTCAGCTTCACTTATAGATTTGTAACCATGCTTATGCAGCCACTCCATATGGTTTTTGAACGACTGCAGGGAAACTGACACATTCCTTGAATCCGGATTAGCGGCCATGTTGCCATCTATAGCATGATAGTTCAGTACCGGTATGCCTGCTTTGCTCATAGTTATTCAGCGTTTAAACTGTTAATTGCTTTGTATATCTCCTTAACATTGTTCTCCCACGTGTGCGATGAAGCGAAAGCTATTCGTTCCACCTGCAGAGAGGGATGGTTTTCCTTCAGTGCTTTTTCTATCGCCTTGATGTATTCTTCCTTTGTTGTGGCCAGGTAAGTATGGCCGGCAAATATGCTCATGGCCTCCGTAGCAGTAGCTACTACCGGCTTGCCCATGGCCAGGTACTCATCTATTTTCCGTGGGTAGTTACCTATCGTCACTTCATTGATCAGCTGCGGGTTCAGGCATACATCAAATGCATTGATATAGGCGGGCAGCATTTCGGGTGGCACAGGGCCGGGTATGTGAACATTGGGGATGCTATGCAGTCTGCTATTCCTGAAATCCTCGTCCATTGGCCCTACCAGCACTATGCTCCAGTCCGGGCGCTGCTCGGCTATGTACGCCAGCAGTTCCATGTCCAGGCGAATGCTTTGCAGCACACCTACATAACCGATCAATGGTCTGGAGATACCAGCAATATTTGCAGGGACTGTCTTATCAGCCAGTGCAGTAAACATAGATAGATCACACCCCTGCCCAACATAAAAAGAGCGCGGGTTATATTTACGACAATAGTTAGCGAGATAAGTGGAATTAGCTATGCAGATGTCACTCTTGGCTATCAACAATGGTTCCAGCTTTTCGCCATGATATTTCCAGTAGTCTACAGCCAGCATATAATCACGGGAATAGTAGATACTGATAGCTGGAGCCAGCAATTCTTTCAGGTAGAACGAACGGAACATCTCATTATCATCAAACAGGATAATGACCTTAAAACCCAACCTGTTGATCGCTTCCTTTATAGATGCCGCAAAGCGTTTATTGTTGATCTTATTGATGTGATTGAACACCTTCCGGCTCTTCAGCCAGTTGATTGACTCTACTATACGGTCCGGATAAAGGTTCCAGAGATTTTTCTGTAGTGGCACTATGCCATCTGCCTTACCCTTTATTACTGCCAGCCTTTTCTGTACTCTTGGTGTTTTCTTTTCTTTCAGTTGCGTTATCCTGTCCAGGGGAGAATTAACATACAATACCCTGTTATGCTTACTGAACTCAATAGCGATGTTCTTACAATTACTGCCAATAGGTTCATCCCAGGGCTGCTGCCCTACTATCACTATATCCCTTCCTTTTACCAGGTCATTTAATGGCAACATCGGTTTGGTTTTTCTGCTGATCAAGGCGCATGACCACATTTATCATAGCCATAGCAAGATAGAAATTAACATTGGATGGATACTGTACCAATGCCTCTTGCGGGTAATTACCCACCTGGAAAGCAAAGATAATAAGTACCATAGCCAGCGCATACGACTTCAGTTCCGGATCTCTTATCTTATAGTAGTTGTCAATACCGGTCTTTAATACCACAAATATCAGCAGGCATATCAGGAACAGGCCTATCCACCCCGTCTCTACTGCTACTCGCACATAGCCGCTGTCCGGCGGAAAATGAGCCAGGTAGGAGTTCGGAGCAAACTTTATACCCCATATACCTGTAGCGCCAAGCCCGCCGCCCAGGGGATGTGACTGGATAAAAGGTTGTATCCTTTTCTGGTTCGTTTTCCTGAGATTAAAAGAGGCATCATTAGATGGCTTAAATGCAGTCTGAAACCTGTACAATGTATTATTGGAAGTAGGTATAAAGACCAGCACAACAAAAACAGCCGCACCTATAACACCTGCCAGGAGAATGCGTTTGTTGAATTTTAATATCGCGTACAAAAATAAGGATGCAGGCACCAATACATATGCGCCGCGTGTACCGGAAAACAGCATAGCATCAAGAAAGACAATGATCAGGAACCAGAGCAGCCATTTCCTTTTTTTGGAAACAGGGCCGGTAAGCATACCTATGCACAGCAGCGCACTCACCACCATGGTGTATGCAAACACTACCGGGTCTGAAAATATGGAGAACTTACGCCACACACCACCTATAAACAGCAGGTCTGCTATGCCCGGATCAGAATAAAGATATGCCGATTCAAAGCTGGTGAAACCAATATACTGCTGTTTGAAGGCGTACATGGCAGCAAAAAATGCCAGTGCCAGCCACAGGTTCAGCATCAACCTGACTACCTTTATTGTCCTGATATTGTAGGTAAATACAAAATACATAATCATTATCAGGGCAACGGTACGTACTGTGTATACCCATGCCATTTGAGAATCAGCTGTGGGATTGGCAAACTCCATAAGGTTATAACCTATCCAGACCAGCACCATGATCGTTATAGGGCTTTTGAATATAGACCAGTCCCTTCGCTGTCGCTGTTGTATGAACATACCCAGCAGGAATAGTCCTTCCATACCATCCATGAGGGTGCCCACGGGGAAATCTACTCCCAGCTTGGCACTATAAATAAGAAAGTAGGCCATTATCAGGAAGAAGACCATACCTATAACAGGATAAACAACTAATGAATAGACGATAGGTATAGCTAAAAGGCCTGCTATAGTGAGGGCACCAAACTTGAATCCATACATACCCACGCCTATTGCGATACCTACAGACAATAGCATGAATAAAGTATAACCCAGTGGATTATTGAGCTTCTGGATAAGGAATAATTTACGCATAGCACTGCCACCCTTCCGTCCGCGGGAAGATGATGTACCTATGGGTATAATGATCTCCTTATCTATCATAAAAATACCAGCTTAATGAAAAAATAGAATACAGCGACAAACACAAAAGCAATAGCAAGCTTATGGGTGATATTATCCACCTTTTCCTGCTTTTTCGCTGCAAGTAGTATTTGTTTAGGCGTCTCTTCTTTCTTACGCTTCATTATCTATATCATTTATACTTTTCTTGCTATAGTGCTGTGTGGCTACAGATACTTTATTAGCTTTCTTTACCTGTAGCAGCGATAGCACCTGGAAGAATACAAACTTAGGTATGCTGACCAAAGAACGCACTATACGTTTATCCGGCCGCGCATGAACAAGTGCTATAATGAACCCAAGTATAAAACTGATGAAGCCTGCTCCCCATATCAAAGCGCCTGTTGTGCTCAACCATATATCTGCCACCAAACAAAATACAGACAGGATAAGGAAGATGAACAATGGCGGGCGAAGCAGGATAATACCAAACAGGAACCTGTTCAGGTCAAACTTTGCTACCCCCTGTGCAACTAATGAAAAACCAAATTTAAAATATTTGAACCATGTATTGATCCAGCGGGCACGTTGCTTTACTAACTGGTCTGAACGCGATGTCTTTTCATCATACACTACCGCATGTTCATTAAATGCGATACGCATGCCACGGCTCACTATTTCCTTTTGCAGCACCTTGTCGAAACCTGCGCCTGTGATATCCAGGTGTTCCAGGCATTCCTTATACAAAGATGTCTTGAATGCCATACCGGAACCCGAAAGTGTAGCGGAAGAGCCGAGCCCGAACAACACCTCACCATCATAAAAGTGATAATAGATATCACGGGATGCGTCAAGGCAGGCATAAGTAGTATCCAGGTTCTTAGCTTCACGCAAGCCCTGCACTGCAGAATACCCTCGGTCAAAATCCTTGTTCAGCTCATTCAGGCAATCAGGCTCAATAAGATTATCTGAATCTATAATAATAAGCAGCTCGTGGGCACGCTGAAAATTATTGATGGCATAAAAATGAGACCTTGTATTGCTCGCCAGAGTCTCAGGCGGGCGCAGCACAACAACACGTTTATCGGCAAACTTCAATGAAGAAATGTCGCACTTATCTGCAACTATATAAACAAGGTAATTACTGTATTTCAGTTTCAGGATAGAATCAACTACCGCCGGCAGCGAATCTGTCTGCTCATAAGCAGTAACAATGATCGCATAATCACGTTCTGGCCCTGCAGTTCCTTTATTCGCTTTAGGCTTTCTTTTAAAAACAACATAAAGCAGGTACAAAAAAAGCGGAACAAACAGATTGTAACCTACTATTATTTGAAGAACAATCCACAGATCAGTAAGAATGGTGGCGATCATATATTATCATTGTTCTCTTCTGAAAAATAACAGTTTTGACGACCGCTTCTTTTTATTGGCCTTGGTATTATTGAAATCAGCCTTGTCGTTATCGGTCACTTTATTCATTACGAAACCAATGAACTTGCTGTCCAGCGTTTTAAGGTATTCTATCTGGCCGTCCATGTCATGAGATATAGATGTATTGGCCTCGAATACACTCAGCACCCTATCAGCTACAGATATCCACTCCTTAGACTGGTTCAGTGTATTCAATGCCGACGCTTCAATAATGATCAGGTCAAATACATCTTTCAGCTCCAGCAGTTTCTGTTCTATCTGGTATTCGCTGTTGATCTCAAACAAAGAAACATCATAGCCCTGGTTGCCCAATACGCTTACATTACCGCTCTCTGCTATCATAGACAATGATACTCTGCCTTTCAGGTAATCCTCTATATAATACTTTGGCTGGGTGATCTCTGTGATATCCGGGCTCAGGAAGTTACCATCTATCAGCAGCACCTTTTTATTGGTCATCTGGTAAGCGCTTACCAGGCTCAGGGAGAACAAGGTCTTGCCTTCTGCCTGCGTGGTACTTGTCACTACCAGGTTACGGCTGCCCATAAGCGCCATATTGATCTCGAAACGGGTAGAACGGATGAGGTTCTTAAATTCAATATTTGAAGAGGATAGCTTCTTGCTGCCTTTTATCTTGGCCAGGTCCTGGCGTGTAGAGCGTACCAGCTTTTTGATCTCAGCATTTACCGGGTTTATCGGGTCTATGCTCCACATCTTCTGTATATCCAGGAATGAGCTTTTGATAACAGGCAGGAAACCCAGCACTTTCTCATCAGTTTTCAGCACCAGGTCGTCCGGTACTTTTACTGAGTCGTCAAGGTAGAACAGAACGAACAGAACCAGCAGGTAAAAAACAAAGCTCACAATACCGCTCAGCAATACCAGTATACTCTTTTTAGATGGCATTTTCATGCCGGGTATTGCCATTTCTATCTGCTTGATGTGTGCAGCAGCGTTCAGGTCCATACTGGCCTGGTTGTACTTCTTCAGTATCTCCAGGTACTCCTGGCTGGCTACTGCTATATCTCCTTCATAAGCCTGTATCACAGCCTCTCTCGGCACCAGTTTGTCCAGTTTTACGTTCAACTCTTCGATCGCCGATTTGTAAGACCCTATACTATTCCTCGCCAGCTCCAGCTCAAATTGCAGCTTCAGCTTTTGGGCTATCATGCTTTCTTTATTCGAGTTAGGACTCTGTATCAGCTTGTCAGTGGCCATGTTTATCCTCTGGTTCAGGATATCCTTGGTCGCATCTATCTCGGCTTTTATGTATTTGTCAAAATTGCTTTTTATATACTTATTATTCAGCTGGCTCAGCTTTTCCTGCGTGGAAACGATCTCCTTATTAATCAGCTCCATCTTCTGCTTATCATCAGGGTCCAGCTTTGCGTCTATATCTTTTATAGCGCCTGAGTCGGTTGCTATTTCTTTCTGCGCCAGTTCCAGTCGTGTTTCAAAATCAGATATCTGCAGGAACAGGCTTTTTGCCTGCTCATTAAGGTTAAGTACGTGCTGATTTATCTTGTAATCCTTCAGTCCGTTCATCTTCCTGTCCAGGGAGTCTTTCTTCTCTCCCACCATAGCATTCAGGAAGTCTACATTTCTTTTACCATTCTGATCGGCATAGGCTGTGTAGTACGTGATGAACTCACGGGCAAGCGTATTAACAACAAAAGCCGATAGCACAGGATTGTCCGACTCAAATTCCACATCAATGAAGTCACTGTTCTCAATACGGTAGATCTTCATTTTATCCCTGAGCGCCTCGTAATTATAGCCCATAGACTTTAATACTTCATACAGGCCCTTCTGGTCATTATCATACAGGGAAAGCGCTTCGCGGTTATCATGCTTGGCAGTATAAACCTCTATTGCGTGTTTTCTTGCTTCCGGGTTCAGGTCATTCAACAGCTTACTTGGCTTGCGGAAAGGTTCGTTTTTAGGGTCCAGGTCATGAAGCATCAGTATGTAAGACACCTGGTCATACATCGACTTTAGCTGCATGGTCTGTATCAGGTTCGTGAACGTCTGTGTGATCTTGGAGTCCATCATCACCTCCTTGCTCATCAGGTCCTGCGAGCCGGCAGTAAGCCCGGCAGATAACCTTGATTTGGAAATATACACGCTTGGTTGCTTTCTTACCAGCATGAAAGTAATACCCATTACCAGCAGCGGAATAAGAACTATCCCAAACTTATGCTTTTTAATGATGTTCCAGAACTTTTTAAATTCCATTATTTTATCGATTCAAGGTTGACGCCAACGATTTCTTCCAGGCTGCTTTTAGCCGTTAATAAAGCTCCTTCCGATTCAAGTTTGGACTGTATACTAGTAGAGAAAAATGCCTGCGCCCTGTTAAAATTATCAAAGCTCTCCACACCCTTCTCAAACTTATACTTCATTTCTTTCAGTGAGCTTTCCGCACCCTCCAGCGACTTCGTTCTCCATGTCAGCACTGTCTGCTGCAGTACGTAGGCATAGTATAGTTTTTTCACTACAGCCACTACGTTCAGGTTATACTCGTCCTGGCTTAGCTGTGCCAGTTTGTAATTTTCACGCGCCACCTTCACCTCGCCCGGTCTTTGTAATATGCTCCCTATGCTGGTAGAAAACCCGAACTGGTACCCGTTCAGCAATGAAGGGTTGGCAATATTCAGTGCATTATTATTAGGACTGTAGAGATATGTAAAGGAAACAATACTGAACCATTCCAGTTTCGCCTTTTTTATGGCCATTTCCGCCAGGTTCACCTTTATATCGTTGGCTTTCGATTTCGGATAGTTGGCCCTTGCGGCCGCTATCAGCTTTTCAAGATATGCATTATCCACATTTGCCAGCATTGACTCCCCTTCCTGGGCGGAAGCATTACCTATTACTAACAGAAACAATATTACCCATGCGTATCTGAAAACCATCAACGTAGAAATATATAATTTGTAAATAAAATATGAATTCAGTAAAATTAATACTTTATAAAAGTGATAGAAATTTAGTTATACCATGATTGTGGATAACTACAGGAAAAACGCAAAATTAGGCCTTTAAATCTGTATTACATTTGCGCAGTAAGCAAATTAATAATGATATACCATATAGTAACAGGGGATGTGGCAGCCGCACCACTCGCAGCTGCAATAGCTACCGAGCCATCAATGGAAGGCGAAGTAATAGTGATGAAGGATGTACTGAGCGTTGGCCCGCTTCAAAAGGAAGAAGGCCAGAAGTTCTCTGATCTTCGCAGCGCTTTCTGGCAGCAGGTGGTGGTCAATGAAAAGCACCCTATACAGGTAGATGACCTGGAAAGGCTATCTGACATAAGCATAGAGCTATCTAAAAATGAAGATGCTAAAGTGTGGCTGTGGATAGCGCCATGGCCTGCAGATATATGCACGTATCACTGGGTGCTGAAGTACCTGGGCACTTATACCGGTCGTTTCTTTGTGGTAAACATTGCCGGCCTCCCCTTCCTCGATGAGCAGGGCAAGATATTCTTCCCTAAAAGCATTGGCGACATACAGCCAAGAGAACTGGTAAAAGCAAGAAAACTGGCCCGCCCTGTAACTCCTGCCGAGCTGGAAGTGGACGGGGAGGAGTGGAGCAAGCTGGTAAAAGAGAATGGCGGCATACGCACCCACGAAGGCGGCAAAAGACTTATATCAAAGAACGAAACTCATTACGATAACCAGCTCATTAGTTTCTGCTCACAGCAATACCAGAAAGCATCTAAAGTAGTTGGACAGGCACTGGCCAAATTTAACATACCTACCGGCGACCTATACCTGGGCTGGCGCCTGCGTAAAATAGCCGAAACAGAAGTGCTGCAACTACAGGGCGACCCAAATAAAGGCCTCAAAGACTTCGATGTAAAACTCCCAAGTGGCTTACTGGAATTTGGCGATGAGCCTGTGCAGGCTGCGGAATAAATGTATTAAAAAAAAGTGTGTACCGTCGCAGTTACCTAACTGCGACGGTATTTTTTTCGCACAAACTCCACTATATAGTACAATGCCATAGCCACAAAGAAGATAGACCCGACATAAACAGACCCAACAATAATATATCCTAGTACAGACCTTAAGGTAAAGACCCACGGGCCTTTGTCCATAGCAAAGAGCGCAATGGTACATAATACTGATAGCAGGAATATCTTTTTATACGGCTTCATAAAATGCTATTTATCAAAAATACAATCTTATTATTTAACGCACGACCAGACAATTAATTGCAATGAAATAACCATATGGGAAAGCCCCTTTAGGGGTTTGGGGTTGTTTTTTCTTACCTTTGCAGCATGGTATATGACTTGCCGGTGGAAGAGGAAAAGGTAAAACCTCACCAGATCACCACCCTGCATTTGGTTTGCGCACTGGCTTTTATAGTTACAGGTGCAATAATATTCAGATATAATTTTATTATTACTGCATACGGGCTTACTTTACTGATCATAGGGCTGCTGCTTGCTATAGCCACTATCGCAAAGAACGGATGGGTGACCGGTGCAAAAATGAATCCTGTTATCCGTTCTGTAGAACTGGTAATAGCCATTTGGGTGGCAGCATATTCAGTGATGCAGCAATGGAAATTTCCTTCGGGAATATTCGGAGTACTGAGCGCAGCATTATTATTCGCCCTGTATTATGAGCGTGATGCAGATAGCAAACTAGTGATACACATAGATGACGCAGGCGTAAAATTACCGGCAAGCGCCCGCAAACGTTTCATACAGTGGACGGAGATAGAACAGGTAGTGTTCAGGTTCGGTACTGTATCTATTGATTGCGTGGACAACCGTTTGTTTCAATGGAATATTGAAAACCCCGGGATAGACATAGATGCGTTTGAAGCTTATTGCAAGGGGAAAGTAGATGAGCATAGGGATAAGAGAAGGAATGATGAGTGGTAAAATACTCAATGGCTCAATTGGAGTGATGAAAATAGTTTATTGTTTTTAAAATGTAGTTTATGAGTCCGTACTTAATGTATTCTGATGGCGAGGGAAAGATATTTGAAGATACGTCTTTATATAGCGTAGGGCGTAGTGGTTGGGATGCCATGCCGATACCTGAAGAGGACTGGATGGAGCTGCCCGAAGGCGGCAACCTTTACGAGCTACCTGGCCGCAGGGGCATAGGACTGGACGTAAAGACAGGCGAAATGCGTCTGTGCCTGAAAGGCTGGGCCGTTGCTGCGTTTATACCACCGGCACATTCCGGCTTGTATCTTGCAGCCTTCGAGGCTTTGGAAGATGCACCTACCCTGCCCCTGTTCTGCTATGTTGCAGCAGGCTGGCACAACGATAAATTTTATGTACCCGCCATACGCATAGAGCGCGATATACGCCAGGAAGCAAAAGGCTATGATGACAGCAAAGTGCAGCACGGCGTAGAAGTGCTGATGAAAGCATACCCGCACAACAGGCTTGTAAAACACCTTGCCGAGAACTGCGCCCTCACTTACGACTGCCCAGCGGCAAAGAACTATTTCATGGGCCGTTGGGAATGCCCGATACCTACATCACCTGCCTGCAATGCCAACTGCATGGGCTGCATATCCTTCCAGCCCGAGGAGGAAACAATCATATCTCCACAGGACAGGCTGCAGTTCAAACCAACTGCCGCAGAGATCGTAGAGTTTACGGTACCACACCTGGAAACTGCTCCCTACCCGCTCGTCAGCTTCGGACAGGGCTGCGAAGGCGAACCATTGCTCATGTGGGAAACGATCAAAGAATCTATAATAGAGATACGCAAGCACACGCAGAAAGGCAGCATCAACATAAATACTAATGGCAGCAAACCGGCAGCCGTAGAGCAACTCATGCAGGCCGGGCTTAACAGCATACGAGTAAGCCTTAACTCAGCACAGGAAGACATATACACTAAGTATTACCGCCCTAACAACTACAAGTTTGAAGACATCGTAGAAAGCCTGCGTGTGGTAAGGAAACACGGCGGCTGGGCATCTATCAACTACTTCGTTTTCCCCGGCATGACAGACAGCGTAGCAGAATATGAAGCGCTCCGCGAGCTGATCATCACAACCGACCTCAGCATGATACAATGGCGCAGCTTCAACATTGACCCGGACTGGTACCTCGGCAATATGGGCATAGGTGAAATAGGTGACTGTTTGGGCGTAAAGCAAATGATGGAGCTCATTCACGAAGAATTCCCCAACGTAAAATTCGGCTACTTCAACCCACCAATAGAAAGGATGAAGAATTTTGAAACAGATTTCGCCCACTAAAAAAAGAAAAATAGAACCGTCATTTCGCAACGAAGCAAAACTCCGACGTTAGTCGGATTTGCGAAGTGGAGAAATCTCCTGAGCATCCGCAGTTAGCCGAACCGGGGCACTGACTCCCTATTGCGGCAGCAAACAAAAAACCATACTTTAGCATAAACGGACAGAATATGCAAAAGGGCGGACACGTCTATATAATGACCAATGCACATCGCACAGTCCTTTATACTGGCATGACCTCAGATCTTGTTGGAAGAACAGACCAACATAAAACCCATTTTTATAAGAACAGCTTTACCGCTCGCTACAATATTGAATTTCTCGTTTATTATGAACATCACGGTCATATAACAGACGTAATAATCCGCGAGAAAAAAGTAAAGAAATTAAGCAGATCCAGGAAAATAGAGCTCATCAATTCCATGAACCCCGACTGGAAAGACCTCTGGGATGAAATAAGTTAAAAGAACACAACACAAAAAAATCCAATAGAGCCTGTCATCTCGCAACGAAGCAAAACTCCGGCTCCGCCGGATTGCGTAGTGGAGAGATCTCCTAAGCATCTGCAATTGACCAAATCAAGGCATTAAGCCACAATTCAAATCTTCAGGAGATTTCTCCATTTCGCTTGACTGTTATACAGGCTACGCTCCATTGCGAAATGACAGTCGCTATTGGGCATGCGTTTTTCAGCCATTTAAGTTGATTTTTAACTTTTACATTCTGTATTTTTACCTACTTTTATTCTGAATGATAGCTATACAGCAACAACAGCAACCTGCGTTCAACACAAAGGCCGCCCTATGGACGGTAGGTGTGCATGCATTGTTGTTATTGTTGTTCATACTGCTCAGCTATACGGTAACACCTCCCGTACTCGCAGTGCCTACTGTGGACAGTGGAGGCATAGAGGTAAACCTCGGCACTAGTGATAATGGCAGCGGCAAGAACCAGCCAATGTCTAAGAAGGCTCCGGCAGCATACCAGGCTACTGTTGTATTCAAAAGCGCTGCTGTGACCAGCAGTCTCCCCAAAGAGATCGTGCAGACCACGGAACCCGATGCACCTGAAGTAGACAATACAAGACACAAGAATAACGCACCAACACCTGCGATAGAAAATAAGCCTGTTACCAAACCACAGGAAAAACCTAAATATGCCTATGCAGGCGATCATGGCCCCGGTGGCAATAGCGCAGCACAGAACAGCCCGGGCACCAGTGAAGGTAATACGCATGGTCCCGGCGACAGGGGAGTTCCCGGCGGCACACCCGGCGCACCAAACTATACAGGCATACCCGGTGATGGTACCGGCGGTATAGGCCACACACTTACCGGCAGAGATATCTATCCTAAGAAATTTGAGGCGGAGTTCAGCGAAAGCGGTAAAGTGGTCATACATGTTACCGTAAACAAAAGCGGTGCTATTATTAATAAAAGGGTAAAAAGCACATCGAGCCCCCAGCTGACAAAACTGGCACTGGAAAAAATAAATACAGTTAAATTCAGCGCCAGTAACGGATCTGAACCGGAACAATCAGGAGACGTCACTTTCTATTTCAAAACCCGTCAATAGTTTCATGGGCAATCCATCTTACCAGCAAACACTCGATTACCTGTACGAAAAACTGCCCATGTTCTCAAGACTCGGTAAGGCCGCTTTAAAGCCTGACCTGGTCAATACTTTAAAGCTTTGTGCTGCACTTGATAACCCGCAGCTGAAATTCAAATCAGTACACATTGCAGGTACTAATGGCAAAGGCAGTACCAGTCATGGCCTTGCGGCAGTATTACAGGACGCAGGTTACAAAACAGGCTTATACACTTCCCCGCACCTGGTAGACTTCCGTGAACGCATTCGCATCAATGGCGAACCCATCAGCGAGCAATGGGTAGTTGATTTTGTGGAAGCCAATAAAGCACTGATAGAAGAAGTAAAGCCTTCTTTCTTCGAGATAAATGTAGCTATGGCCTTCCTTGCATTTGCAGAAGCCAATGTGAATATAGCGGTGATAGAAACAGGCCTCGGTGGCCGGCTGGACAGCACTAATGTCATTACACCTATCCTGTCTATCATCACCAATATCAGCTACGACCACAAAGACCTTCTGGGCAACACCCTGCCCGAAATAGCCGCCGAAAAAGCCGGCATCATAAAGGCTGGCATACCCACTATCATAGGTGAGCAGAATGACGAAACAGAACGTGTATTCTTTGAGCATTCTGTCCATAAGCAGAGCACACTGTACTATGCGCAATCGCTATGGGGTATGGTACGTGTGAGCCAGGATGCGAGATACCAGTATTATAAAGCCGTGAATAATGCAAAGCTGGAAATGTATAACCTGCATACCGACCTCCTTGGCAACTACCAGCAACACAACCTGAAAACAATACTGACCGCAAGCGAAGTATTATCACATAAAGGCTTCAACTTATCCATTCCTGCAACATTAGCGGCCCTGTCCAACGTAAAAAAAACAACCGGCCTCCGCGGCCGTTGGGACTGGATACAGGAGTACCCTGCTATCATCTGCGATGTGGCGCACAACCCCGCAGGCATAAAGGAAGTAATGCAGCAATGGCAACAGGTAAAAGCAACCAATAAGCATATAGTAGTAGGCTTCGTAAAAGATAAAGATGTAGCCGAAGCGCTGGCACTGTTCCCTAAGAATGCAACATACTATTTCTGCAATGCAGATATGCCAAGAGCTTTACCTGCTGTTGAGCTCAAAGAAATAGCAACAAAGAATGAACTGCAAGGCGAAGCTTACAATAGCGTATCCGATGCTATAAATGCAGCAAAAGCCGCCATGAAGGAAACTGACGCATTACTGATAACCGGAAGCTTTTTTATTGTGGGAGAAGCATTACAATCTATTGAAGGAATACCGGCATAGCACGCATAACAATCCAAATTCCAAACACCCAATTACAAATTACAAACTACTTACCCCTTCCCTGGAAGATAACCATGAACGTGTACAGAATGATCTTTACATCCAGCGCCAGTGAGCAGTTCTCTATGTAGAGCAGGTCATACTTCATACGCTCTATCATTTCATCTACGTTCTCCGCATAGCCAAACTGCACCATGCCCCATGAGGTAAGGCCGGGCTTTACTTTGTGCAGGTACTTATAGTGTGCATGAGTGTCACTGATAATATCTATATAATGTTTACGCTCGGGACGTGGCCCCACCAGCGACATATCGCCCTTAATGATGTTCACGAACTGTGGCAACTCATCTATGCGCCACTTACGCATGAACCTGCCCCACCCTGTGATACGCGGATCCAGCTTGCTCGACAACGCAGGGCCACCTTGCTCTGCTTCCATGAACATGGACCGGAACTTATAAATATAGAACGGCCTGCCAAACCTGCCTATACGTTCCTGTTTATAGAAAACGCCGCCTTTAGATGATAGCTTTACCATGATTGCCGCAAAAACAAGGAATGGCGCTAATGCAATAAGGGCTATTGCAGATATGAATATGTCTATTACCCGCTTCCATACCCTTTGCCAATCCGGCATCAGGTCAGGATGTATGTGTATCAGTACCGCATCATACACATTGCTCGTCTTCACAGAACCCGATATGATGTCATAATAATCTGGCAATACCTTCACAACAACAGGACGATAGCAAAGGCGCGTAACTATATTCTCCAACAGGTGGTGTTCAGATGAGTCTACCGCCACTATTACCTCTTCTATCTCATGCTTATCTATGATCTCTTCCAGTTGTGACAGGTGCCCCAGCTGTGGCAGGTACTTGGTCATACCATTGCTGGCTTCTTTATTGGAATAGATAAAGCCGATGAAAATATTACCAAGCGCCTTAGGGTTGTCCAGTACCTGCTTGTAGATATTGATGGCCTGCTGGTTACCGCCAATGATCAGCGTATTGAAGCCCACAGTGCCCTTCGTGAGGTTCACCTTCACCCTGTATAGTATGAACAACCGGGATACTAATGCATATATAGTGTGTATCAGCAAATAATGCCCGAACGCACTGATGATGTACGAATAGTCGCCGTTGTCATTGGCAAATACGATAACCGATACCAGTAGACAGCCCATGATACACGAAATGAGTGTACGGTTTATCTCGTTGAGGCGCGACTTACGGTACAGGTCGAAATAGGTACCAGACATCACATAGGCAAGCAACCAGCACCCCGGAATGATCAGCAGTGTATTAATATAATCGCGGACAAAGAATTTTTGAAGTGTTGTAATGTAGTCCAGCTTAGTAAGCATATGCTGGCGGTACATCCAAAATGTAAACCAGGCCAATGCGGCAGCTACGTAATCCAGCAATATCATTTGCCGTATAGCTTGTCGTTTCATTGGGCTAAGGCGCATGACTAGAAAGTTACCAATTGAATGTTATCAATAAGCAGCTGCCCGCTTGTTTGTCCGTCTGCCAATACAGCTTTTAGATAGAAGTTATAGTCCGTCCCCTGGTATTGTCCGTGAAAATCAGCAACGTTCAGGTAGAATTTCGTCCAGGTAGATGATGGATTGATACCTGCCAGGTAATATGGCTCGGAAGAAACAACAGATCCCAGTTTTGCCTGCAACCCTATATAAAAAGGTATGGTGCTTTTATAAGTGATTTCTATAAACGCAGACCCGGAAGGGATCGGGAAAGTAGTATTTGTGCTGTTTACAGAACTGTCGCCAAGGGCGCTAAGTGTTATAATACCCGTACCACCTTCAAACTCAAGATCAGGATTCGTTGTTGTCAGCAGGTCCTTATTTCCTGCCACACGCACGAAACCCGGCGCACCATCGAAGCGGGAGATGTATTTTACTTTAGTGGTCGGGTAATAACAGGTCTTAGGCAAATAAGTGACCACCTTACCCGGCTGGGAAGTGATAGTAGATGTATCGAACTGGTAAAACGGGTATACACTCGTCAGCGAGCTTAAACCATTGATAAATATTGCGGGTGCTACAGACATCTGTCCTGTAGCATTGGCCAATATGGGAACATTGGCAGGAAGATCGAAGAAACCTACCGGGGCATTATTATAAAATACAGCTACAGCTGTGATCTTGTGCAATGTATTTAACCCCGGAAGACAAGTATTAAAAACAAAAGAATCTATATGAAAATAAGTAGGGGTCCGCTCTTTAGGATCAATGACCTTACAGCTTTGCCATATAAGGCCACACACTACCGCAATTATTACCAGCCTTATTTTATTGTAAACATGACCCATAAAAATGACTCCTCTGAAACTATTAACGTAAAATAATGTTAAACATTGTGCAACTCATTGTGCAAACTCATTTTTTTCAGGATCTGGTGTGCTACATCCATCGCCTGGTAGCCATCGTATACCGATACACGTACCTGGCGGTCATGAATAATTGCATTGGCAAATTCTGTGAGTTCTGTTCTGATAGCGTTTAACGGAGCAACTTCGGGCAGCTGAACAGAGATGATCTTCTTATCGCCATTGCCCATTTCTATAGGAAAATCCATCATCCCTGGCTGTGCACCATCATCTTTAAGCCTGATGACCTCTGTTTTCTTGTCCAGGAAGTCGATACCTATATAGGCATCACGCTGGAACAGGCGTAGTTTGCGCATATTCTTTAAAGAGATACGGCTGGAAGTAAGGTTGGCCACACAGCCATTATCAAATTCGATACGGGCGTTGGCTATATCTGCGGTCTCACTAAGCACATTCACACCACTTGCAGATATCCGCTTTACAGGGGATTTTACCAGGCATAATACGATATCAATATCATGTATCATCAGGTCCAGTATAACCGATACATCTGTGCCCCGTGGATTGAACTGTGCAAGGCGATGCGCCTCTATAAATAATGGTTGTAGCGTCTGCTCGCCCAATGCTAAAAAAGCAGGGTTGTAGCGCTCCACATGTCCCACCTGGCATTTTACATTGGCTTCCTTTACCAGTTTCACCAGTTCATTGGCTTCTTCCAGTGTATGAGCCAGTGGCTTTTCTATAAATACATGCTTACCACTCAGTAAAGCTCTCTTCGCAAGATCAAAATGAGAAATAGTAGGCGACACAATATCAATAGCGTCAGAACCGGCTATCAGCTGGTCTATATCTGTATAACGGGGAACCTGGTATTTTGATATGGCCAGGGCGGCATTGGTATCATCAGGATCGTAAAAACCAACCAGTTCAATACCCTCTACTTCCTGCCACTGCTGTATATGTATCTTGCCGAGGTGGCCGGCACCAAAAACTCCTATTTTAAGCATTGCAGATCTGCGGTTATTATATACCCTGTATGTAAATAAATAGAAAGCTGCAAGATAAGAATAATAGTTGTAGCTATTGCCACAAAAATAATGCCAAATATAGAAATTAGAATAATGAATTATTGAGAGAGCACTCCGTTGTTGGTGTTCTTCACCAACAACCTTCGCGCAGGTTTACTCGTACGGGTCTTATGCAACTTCACCTCTCCTTCGGAGTGCCTGCAAAGGCACGAGCGAAGCTCACGGGAGCGGTTTCTTCTTATTGTTTCTTACCGCCATTGTCCACAAGCAATGCCTCAAGCACAGTAAATGTAATCGGGCACACAGTGGCATTTTTGAGCGTCAGCTGTACTCGTTTTATCAGTACATCTTCATCCGTATACGGGTAGCGGGCACAGTCACTGGGGCGGTCGTCGTAGATATTACAGGTATTATCTTCCGCCAGGAAGGGGCATGGCTTGGTGCGGCTCACATAGTCACCCTCTTTATCCAGCATCAGGTAGTTTTCCACCAGGTCGCCCTCTTTCATGTTCAGGCTTTTGGCTATGCGCTTTATGTCTGGCTGTTTAAAACGGGGGGAGTGGTTCTTGCAGCAGTTGGCACACTTCAGGCAGTCTATTTTGGCAAAGGCAGCATCATGCAGCTCGGGCAATGCCTTCAGCATCTTATTGAAGTTGCCCCGCTCCAGCATATACTTATATTGCTTCTGGTGCTCATTAGCCTCCTTCTCCCAGTGTATCGACAAACCATTGTTGTCTCCTTCCTGCTGCTCCTCCGCTTCTTTCGGCTTTTTGTTCCGTGCCATATTATATCAGGTAATCAATAGACATACTGTTCCGGTTTACGTCAAATGATAGCTCCACGGAACAAGGTCCCGCTTTTTCAGCGGGAGGGGCTAGGGGTTTACAGCTTCATCATATCCATGATACGCTCCAGGTCCTCATCATTATAGAACTCAATATGAATACTACCCTTCCCTGTCTTTTTCCTGTCCAGTTTCACCTTTGTAGAAAAATGGGAAGCCATGTTATCTTCTATACGCTTGTATGCAGGCGGTAGCTTAGCAGGCAACGATTTAGGAAGACTACCTGATGGTGTCTTTTCACTCGCCATGTCCTTCACCATCTGCTCTACCTGGCGCACAGACAATCCCTTTTGTATTGTCTCACGGTATACGTATAACTGTTGTTCTATATGATCAAGGCCTATGATAGCCCTTGCATGTCCCATACTCAACTCACCATCGCGTACAGACTTCTGCACATCAGGCGGCAATTTTAAAAGACGCAGGTAGTTAGCTACTGTGCTGCGCTCCTTCTTCATTCGTTCAGATACCTGTTCCTGGTTCAGGCCACATTCGTCCATCAGCTGGCGATAGCTCAGCGCTATTTCTATGGCATTAAGGTTCTCACGCTGCAGGTTTTCCAGCAGTGCCATTTCCAGCATGCCCTGGCTGTCTGCGGTACGTACGTATGCAGGTATATCTGCCAGCCCCGCCAACCTGGAAGCACGCAATCTGCGCTCTCCCGATATAAGCTGGTATTGGTTATGTCCCACCTTCACGACCGTTACCGGCTGTATGATGTCGTGCAGCTTTATGCTTTCTGATAATTCCTTCAGCGCCGTTTCATCAAAATCATGACGTGGCTGCTTGGGATTTACTATTATCTGGTCTAGAGGTATACGTGCGGTAGCGGTAACGGTATTTTGGCCCGTAGCTGCAGGTACTGCATCTTTCGATGACATCTCCTCATCTATCGTGTCCAGCAGTGCGCGGATGCCCTTACCCAATCCCTGTTTCTTATTGATCTGCGCCATGCTCATCTATTTCAAATATTTTATCCTCGTTCTTTATTTTGGTCATGTTGTTCTTCTGGAGAATCTCTTTCGCCAGGTTCAGGTAGTTCACTGCTCCTGTGCTTTCCGCATCATACAGCAGCGCCGGCATACCAAAGCTTGGCGCCTCGCCCAGCCTTGTATTACGGTGCAGAATGGTGTTGAATACCAGGTCGCCAAAGTGGTTCTTGATCTCTTCCACTACCTGGTTGCTCAGGCGCAGACGCCCGTCGTACATGGTCATCAAGATGCCTTCCACTTTCAAGTCAGCGTTTATCCTAGACTGAACTATCTTAATGGTATTCAGCAACTTACCAAGCCCTTCTAATGCAAAATACTCGCACTGCACAGGTATCACCACGCTATCGGCCGCAGCCAGCGCATTGATGGTAATAAGACCAAGGGACGGAGAACAGTCTATGACAATGAAATCATACTTAGCCAGTTCCGGCTCCAGTGCATTGCGCAGTACAAATTCCCTGTTCGGGTGGTTAATGAGCTCTATCTCCGCTCCTACCAGGTCCAGGTGACTCGGTAAGAGGTTCAGGTTAGGCGTTTCAGTTTCCAGTATCACCTGCACTGCCGGCGTTTCGTTCACCATGCAGTCATACAGGCTTATCTGTATATTTTTCAGGTCAAAACCATTACCTGTAGTGCTGTTTGCCTGGGGGTCAGCATCTACCAGCAATGTTTTATACTCCAGCACAGCCAGGCTTGCCGCCAGGTTTATTGCCGTTGTGGTCTTACCCACTCCCCCCTTCTGATTTGCTACTGCTATTACTTTAGCCATGTTACGTACCCTTTAAAGGGCCTGTTTTTGCCTCATTAAATATTCTTGCAAGATAATAGTTTCACCAATAAATGGCAATAACTATTTACCCACATTTATATAGTGTAAAGGTTGTAAAATTACGGAAAAAGGAGGTGAAAAGCTATTTTGCTGATTAGCCGACATTTGCGCTAATTAAAACAAATCCTTTTTTCTGTGTGTTTTAACCTCCCATTTGTAATGTGAGTTTTGAAGAGGAGATTTTTCGCATTAACGTGAACAACAACGTGAGCAACACATTTTTTATAAACCATTTTATATAAAACATCTATTTTATCATAATCTTTCTACTTAATTTATTTTTTTTTAGACTTGCCCTAAACTTTCTTTTTAATTCGAGTAATTCAGAAAATCAAATTAAATTTTATTAAATTTAAATTACCTAACTTTACTGAAAATTTCTTGTAATGAATAAGAGATTGAGCATTCTTTTCATTTTATTTGGAGTGGCAGTTCAGGGGCAAACAATAACTACGATAGCTGGCACAGGTACTGCTGGGTATAGCGGCGACCATACATCTGCTACAACAGCACAGCTGAATAAGCCCAATACATTAGCATTTGATGCAAGTGGTAATGCTTATGTGTGTGATGCAATAAACAGCAGGATAAGAAAAATTAGCGCAACGGGGATCATCAGTACTATAGCAGGTAATGGAACAGCATTATATAGCGGAGATGGTGGGCCTGCCACATTAGCTTCTTTTTATCACCCCGGAGGTATTGCTGTTGATGTATTTGGAAATATTTTTATTTCATCAGCAGACCAACGCATACGAAAGATAAATCCAGCAGGAATAATAACGACAATTGCAGGGACCGGAACTTTTGGCTACAATGGTGATAACATACCAGCAACGGATGCACAATTGTCTGCACCTTACGTAGGTACTACTGATGATGCAGGTAATGTATATTTTGGTGACTATAATAATCACCGTGTGCGTAAAATAAGCACTACAGGCATAATAACAACCGTAGCGGGGAACGGAACAAACACAAATGGTGGCGATAATGGTCCTGCAACAGCTGCAGGTGTGGGAACACCTTGCTGGGTGCATAGGAGTGTTGCTGGTGATATATATATACCTGATAATTCATTTAACCAATTAAGGAAAGTGAGTCCTTCGGGCGTTATAACTACTGTTGCGGGAACTGGGAGCATAGGTAGTACAGGCGATGGTGGGCAGGCAACAGCGGCTACTTTTATGTTGCTTAATAATGCAGTCACAGATAATGCGGGTAATGTATATATAGCAGACCGTGGCGCATATGCTGTGCGTAAAATAAACAGTGCAGGCATCATAACAAAGGTTGCAGGAACTGGTATACTTGGCTATAGTGGCGATGGGGCGGCAGCAACGTTAGCTCAGCTTGGACTTAATACCGTAACTGTAGACAAATTGGGTAATGTATACATAGCTGATATGGAAAATCACCGTATACGTAAGATAACTTATAATAACACCGGAATAAACGAACTGAATAATGCAATACAATACATAAACATTTACCCTAACCCTGCAACAGAACAGATAACAATAGAAGCAGAATGTGAAATAGAAATGCTAAGTATCAGCAACACTATAGGGCAATCAATGTATGCACAACCAGCCGGAAAGAATAAAACCACGATAGACATCAGCCATTTTGCAAGCGGCCTGTATTTTGTAAAAGCTAATGGCGTATATGTGGGTAGGTTTGTAAAGGAATAAAGTTATTTAATACCTGAAGTAATCGTTGTAGCC
>JAOQAP010000193.1 GCA_025963465.1 Flavipsychrobacter sp. | reverse complement strand
CGGCCAGTATTATTATCTTTTAGTTATTCCTGGGTTTTGATAAATAATGATCATACAATGACATCAGCATGGTGCTGAAAAACAACCCCAGGAAGCCACCAACAAGCACAGTAAGAATGCCGCCTATACCTTTGGGGTCCAACGGGTTCTTCGCAGGCGTTACCACAGTTACCACATGCATCTGGTCTATTTTGGTTCCAGTTGTATACTGGTTTTCCAGCGTCTTGTTCTTTGCACGGTCATATACAAGCTGGTCTTTCATAGACTCAATATTCTGTATCTCCTCTACTCCTCTTGCAAAATCCTTATTACCATTATGCTTTAATCCACTCAACATGATATTATTTCTTGCAGGGCTTATGATGTCGTATATTCCATATTTGTCACGCAGTAAAGCCAGTGTATCAGTAAGGGCGGCTATAGAGCTGTCTTCTTCTCTTGTCTTGTCCTTGATAGCCTCATACATCAGCTTGCGGGTAGTCTTGTAATAGCCGCCATATACCTCATCTACCACTCGTACTATCTCATTGGCTACGTCAGCAGCGCGCTGCGGGTCTGTATCTACGAAAGACAACACTACATCTTTATATTCTGTTCTTATTACACTGAGGCTTTTATTATATTTTCTCTCTGTAGCTAACTGTCCCTTACGGGTAGCCCCGTCAAGTTTGTATATATAATCCAGTTTCATGTTCCTGATCACCTGTTTACGGACAGTGTCAGACTCTACTAATAGCAGGATACGGTTAACATCGTCTTCATCAGCAAAATAGTCGAATATTTTCTGATCAGAATTGTACAAGTTACTTCTGTCGCCAAATAAAGGGTTACGAATAAGGAATTCTGTTTTGCCTTCATACTTGCGAGGACTTGCCTTATAAAATATCGCTGCGGCAATCGCAGACAGAAAAGAGATCACAAGGATCAGGCGCATATGTTTGCGGATGGTATCAACAACATCCGGCAGGTTAAAACCTGGAGTAGCCATTTATGATTAGCGTATTTAGAACATTATAACTATTGTACTTAATATTTATTGTCTTGCAGTTGTAGCAAAGAAGCCACTTTCAGGCTTAAACTTATGAAATTTACTACAAATAATGCATGAAACCTATATTACGGTTTCACCTGCCTGCATTTTCTCTGCATTTTCAGCAAATTGCAGTGCATCCAGCATTTCCTGGATATTTCCATTTATAAAGTCATCAAGGTTGTAGATGGTCATATTTATACGGTGGTCGCTTACGCGGCCCTGTGGATAATTGTACGTCCTGATCTTGGCGCTTCTGTCACCTGTGCTTACAAGACTTTTACGCCTGCGGCTTATCTCGTCCTCCTGTTTACGTACTTGCTCTTCATATAGCCTTGAGCGCATCATGGAAGTGGCTTTTTCCCGGTTGCCCAGCTGTGAACGCTCTGTCTGGCAGGTGATCACTGTACCTGTAGGTACGTGCGTAAGTATTACTTTTGTTTCTACTTTATTTACGTTCTGTCCGCCTGCACCACCGCTTCGCGCTGTTTCCATTTTCAGGTCGCTGTCTTTCAGCTCAAAGTCTATTTCCTCGGCCTCTGGCATTACAGCTACAGTAGCTGCGGATGTGTGCACACGTCCGCTACCTTCAGTAGCCGGAACACGTTGTACGCGGTGTACGCCACTCTCAAATTTCAATACGCCATATACATCTTCGCCTACTACTTCCAGCTGCACTTCTTTGTAACCACCGGCTGTTCCTTCGGTTTCAGAAAGCATCGATACCTTCCAGCCCCTGCGCTCACAATACCTCATATACATACGGCAAAGATCGCCGGCAAATATGCTTGCTTCATCGCCACCGGTACCGCCACGTATCTCTATTATTGCATTTTTCTCGTCCTGTGGGTCTTTAGGGATCAGCAATTCTCGCATTTCTGTTTCCAGCTGCTCCTTCTGAACTTCCAGCTTTTCCAGGTCTTCCTTTGCCATGGAGCGTAGATCTTCATCGCTCTCAGTTTCCAGTACTTCCCGTGCAAAGTCAAGGCTGTCTATACAGGTACGGTATGTTTTATACACACTTACAATTTTTTCCAGTTTGCGGTATTCCTTGCTTATCTGGGAAAAACGTTTGTTGTCACTTACGATCTCGGGATTGGTCAGGGCTACGCCAAGATCATCAAACCTTGCCTTGATAGCTTCTAACTTATCTACAATAGAACTCATTTTTTATAATAAGAGTATTAAATAAAGGTTGGCGAAGTTACGTCTATAATGTGTTTATTCAAATTCCGTTGTGAAAGGATTAATAATTGCTTGGTTTAATAGCGAAAATCAATAAATTTATAATTGTTAATGATTGGTTAATGTATTGAAAAAATACCGTTAAAAAACGGTACCACAGAATTTTTATTGGTTGTAAATTTGTTACTGATAGCACTGCTATCGCTGTGAATCAGCCCCCTCTCTCACCATGAGGTCTATTCCACCCCTGCTGCGTATAGTGTTTTACGTCAGCGGCGAGTCTTCCCGGTAGCTTTTGTTACAGGGAGACTCGCCGGAACCAGGGAGCTTAATTTTCTTATCTTATTCATTTCATTTCTTCTTTCTCTTTCTGAAAACGTAGCAGATTATCCCTGAGCCTTGCGGCTTCCATGAAATCAAGTTCCTTAGCCGCCTTTTCCATTTCTTTCTTTGTCTTGGCTATTATCTTGTCCAGTTGTGCCGCAGTACGGTATGCCACTTCATCTTCTGCGGCTAATGGCAGCACTTCGTCTTTTACAGCATACTTATTATTTTCATCAAATCCTTTTATGTCCAGCACTGATCCCTGCAACATTATTTCCTGCACAGATTTTTTTATCGTTTTTGGTGTGATACCATGTTTGATATTGTACTGTATTTGTTTCTCTCTGCGACGGTCTGTTTCATCTATGGTACGGGTCATACTATCGGTGATCTTATCTGCATAAAATATTACAAGCCCATCGACATTCCTTGCCGCGCGCCCTGCCATCTGTGTCAGTGACCGTTCATCTCTTAAGAATCCCTCTTTATCAGCATCCAATATTGCCATGAGCGATACTTCAGGAAGGTCCAAACCCTCCCTTAACAGGTTCACACCTACCAACACATCTATTACACCCAGGCGTAGGTCGCGGAGTATTTCCACACGTTCCAGTGTGTCTACTTCAGAGTGTATGTACTTTGAGTTTACGTTGATGCGCTTCAGGTATTTGTCCAGTTCTTCTGCCATGCGTTTGGTAAGCGTTGTTACCAGCACACGGTCTCCTTTCTTTATGCGTTTATCTATCTCATCCAGCAGGTCATCTATCTGGTTTATGCTGGGTCGTATCTCTATTGGTGGCTCCAGCAGGCCTGTTGGCCGCACTATCTGCTCTACTACTACACCACCACATTGTTCCAGTTCATACTTGCCCGGTGTAGCACTGATAAACAATGCCTGTGATAATTTTGACTCAAACTCATAAAAATTAAGCGGTCTGTTATCCAGTGCCGATGGTAACCGGAAACCAAAATCAACTAAAGTTATTTTGCGGGAACGGTCACCACCATACATACCACTTATCTGCGGTATGGTCACATGGCTCTCGTCTATTACTAAAAGAAATTCAGGAGGAAAATAATCGAGTAAGCAGAATGGTCTGTCGCCCGGTCTGCGCCTGTCCAGGAAGCGGGAGTAGTTTTCAATACCACTGCAATAGCCCAGCTCCTGTATCATTTCCAGGTCATAGTTCACCCGTTCTTTTATGCGTTGCGCTTCTATGTGCTT
>JAOQAP010000134.1 GCA_025963465.1 Flavipsychrobacter sp. | reverse complement strand
GCATATCGCCATAGCCTATGGTAGTAGAAGTAACAATACTGAAATAAACATAATCGAACCAGTCCTTTGCCTGCTCACCAAGAAGGTGCAGCCCGCCGTATACGACTGCAAAACACATGGATATCTCCATATAATTGAGGAACAGCATGAGAATATTGCGGCGATAAGAGCGGGGACGAACAAACATGTCTGCTACAAATATGAGCGAGGCGACGTAACAAACAGTTTCTATTAAAAAGTAGGTGGAGATAATAACAGCAGCTAAGTTGTGGTAGAAGCCTGTAACCATGAAGATCAGCGGCAACAGCGTTTTGAACAGAACAAAGAACTCAACCGCTACATTTCTTCTCACCACCCCAAACCTGCTGAAAACATTCCGGAAGTGAATACCCGGGAAAACTATCTGTACTGCAACGAGAAACAGGCGCAACACCTTTTCAAAGCCAATATCGTGGTGCTTTTCGTTATTCCATATTTTTCTCAGGTTACCCCTATATAACGAGTATGCCGACTCGGTTATCGGCTTATTGTATTCAGGTTTGCCAAAAAGAAGTTTTTGAAGGACGCCCATGGTCTATAAAAATCGCAGGTAAGATACATAAATTTTTTATGAGTGCTGCTTATAAAGCGACTCGTGCAAAGCCAAAGAAGCAAGGCGAAGGAATTTATGGGGTACTGCCATTTGTCAGTTCTGCTATTTTCTGACGGGCGGTCTGGGCCCATGTGCTGCCGGGATAATCTATAATAAGGTCTTCGTAGTATTTTTTCGCCAGGTCGTTCTGATGAAGATAGTCCTGGTAAACACCTGCCATCTTGAACATTGCATCGTCTCCCAGCACATCTTCTCCGTATTTTTCCTTGATGGTCTTCAGATAGCCTATCGCTTTGTCGTACTCGCGGTGCTTTATAGCTATGTCGGCTCGCATCATGAGTATATCATCATTGAGCGGGTGCTTAGGGAAAGCGGCAGTAATGCTGTCCAGTATTGTTTCTGCTTCTTTGTCTTTGTTCTGAAACAGCATGAGTCCCGCATTGGCAAAACGCTCTAACGGCACTTTATTACTGTCCTCTACGTTCTCCGTAATCAATACAGAAAGATAGAGGGCATCATTAGCGATCAACTCAGAGGTGGAGGCTTTAAGAATAGAGAGGAGACTTTGCGCATATTCGAAATCGCCGCGATAGTAAGCGAGCCTGGAATTACGAAACCTTGCATCTTCGCCCAGTGCATCCTGGCGAAATTCTTTATCTACCTGGCTGTAAGAAAGAGATGCATCCCATATTTTGCCATTGAGCACATAGTAGTCGCCCATCTGCAGCTTGAAGGCTGCTGCCCTATCTCTACGTATGCCCGGCATAGCAATGGCTTTCTGCAGTATCTCTATTCCCTTTGCAGGATTGCCTGCGTATTGCGTTTCCAGCGCCGCATAGTCACCGGCTGTTTGTTCGATATAGTATCTCGGAAACTCTGCCAGGAAACTATCATACAGCTTTGCAATATTAGCTACGTCTTCCTGCTTGTACGCAGGATCTTTTGCCAGTTTAGTGTATGCTACGTTTATCTTTTCGCTTCTAGCCTGCAGATAGAACGGCTGTCCGGCTCCTTTCATGACCACATCATCATATGCTTTGCCGGCCGCATCATATTGTCCCGCGCCTGCTGCAGTGCGGGCAAGGTTCATGAGCCTCATACCATTTTCCTGGTTACGTTCGTCTATAGCTTCTATCTGTATCAATGCGCCATCCCAGTCGTTCTTCTGAATGTATATCCATGTGAGCAGCTCGGCGAAATATGGGTTTTCCGGATGCTCGTTGATCTTTTTGACCAGTGACTTTTGTGTGAATTGCAGCTTGGCTGCATCATTGCCTACGATCTCGAGCAATAGTGATTTTGCATTTTCGAGGTTAACACCCTGCCCCTGGTTATTGACAATAATGATATCCAGTGCTTTATCGAGCTGGTTGGTCTTAGCATAGAGCTTAGCCAGCGGGTTAACATACAGGATTGTAGTATTGAGCAGTTTGCAGGCTTTCTCATAAGCGAGTATCGCATAATCATCGCGGCCTGCGTCCATAAATTCTTTTACAACCTTCTGGGTGACCATGTCGTCCCCATTGATCATGTTCATTATGCCCTCATACTCTTCTTTCGCTTTATTGTCCTTCTTTTCTTTCTCATACACGCCACCAAGGTCTATATGCAGGAAGGGATTATCCCTCATGGTCATTTGTTTGGCAATGATCTCTTCTGCAAGTTTGTAATTGCGAGCCTCTATCAGCGTTCTCAGGTATTCTTTATACACGGAGTCAGGATGCAGTCCGTAGAGCTCTTTATACTGATCCAGCGCTTTTGTATAGTTTTTATCGGCTGCAAACTGGCGGGCAGCAGATGTTGTTGCCTGCTGCGCAAATACTGTATTGCTTATCAGCAATGTGAGCACACACACCAAACCAATCCACATTATGTTACTTCTTTTCTGCATGATCTATTGCCTCAAATGTAGTCTATATTATTATTTAGCCTTGTTCTTCATTTTTTAGATTAGGGGAAAAGGGTTGGCATCTTCATTTTGCTAATTCCTCAATGGTTTACCTGTTGTAATAATGCTCTGTAACCTTTCCAGTGTTTTCTTCTGTCCACAAAGGCTGAGGAATGCTTCACGCTCTATATCCAGCAGGTACTGCTCGCTGACAATGCTTTCTGCAGACAGGTCGCCGCCACACATTACATAGGCCAGCTTTTCGGCTATGAATTTGTCGTAGTCGGAAATGTACTGCCCACGCCACATGCCATGTATGCCGGAGAGCAAGCCACCAAGGCCACCACGGCCCAGCACCTTTACATCATTGCGCGCTATGGGTTGGGTATACCCTCTTTCCCACATAGCCAGCACCTTGCGCTTTGCATCTGCGATACGCCTGTCGGGATTAATGGAAATATTATCGAAACCCGGGCGCAATACAAAATTATCGAATGCCTCATGTGCCGATGTAGATACTTTTGCTGTGCCTACATTGATAAATAATTGCTGCAGATAGTTCGTCGCTATATCTTCTTTTATAATCCTGTCTCCTGCCCTTAATGCCATTTCTTTAGTGCCTCCGCCGCCAGGTATCAGGCCCACGCCTACTTCTACCAGGCCTATATAGCTTTCTGCAGCTGCCTGTACGCCATCGGCATGCAGGCACATCTCACAACCACCACCGAGGGTAAGCCCGTGAGGCGCTATGACCACAGGAATACTGCTGTAGCGCAGGCGCATGGTCGTGTTCTGGAACTGGCGCACGGCCATATCCAGCTCATCAAACTCCTGCTCTGCGGCAAACATGAATATCAGGCCCACATTAGCACCTGCGCTGAAGTTGGCCCCGCCATTGGCTATTACCAGTCCTTTATATCTTTCTTCTGCTATGGCTACCGACTTCTGTACTCCCTCCAATACTTCACCACCAATAGTGTTCATTTTAGATGTCCAGCGAAGTGCCACCACATCATCACCTATATCATATAGCTTGCAGGCACTGTTGCTCCATACTACCTTTTCGTCCAGGTGCTCCAGCAGTATGAATGTACCCATGCCCGGTATAGGCTGGTATTGTTGTGTGCGTATGTCGTAGTATTTACGCTGGCCGTTCTCGGTTTTATAGAAGGTTGTAAATCCTTTCTCCAGCATCTGCTGTACCCATGCAGCTACTTCATAGCCACCTGTTTTCATTTGCTCCAGTACCTTCTGCACACCCAGTGCATCCCAGCTTTCAAATGCACCTATTTCCCAGCCAAAACCCGCTTTCAGCGCATCGTCTATCTTATACAATTCATCGCTTATCTCCGGAATACGGTGCGATACATAGGCAAACAACAGGTGATGAAATTGTTTGTAGAACTCCCCTGCTTTATCGGTGCCGTTATATAACACCATTAATCTTTTAGCCAGATCCTCTACAGGCTTTGCAGCTTCTATGGTCGTAAATTTCGTCTTCACCTTCGGGCCATACTCCATGGTCTCCAGGTTCAGCGTCAGTATATCCGACTTACCTTTTTCACCCTTTACTTTTTTGTAAAAGCCCTGCCCTGTCTTATCTCCAAGCCATTTATTTTCCACCATCTTTTCGAGGAACGGCGGTAATTTAAAAATATCTTTTGCTTCATCGTTTGGCGCATTGGCTGGCAGTGCCTTTGCCACATGTACCAGTGTATCCAGGCCCACGACGTCACCCGTGCGGAAGGTAGCAGACTTAGGGCGGCCAAGTATAGGGCCTGTAAGCGAGTCTACTTCATCCACATTCAGCCCCAGTGACTGCATAGCCTTGAATACAGCCATAAAACCAAACACGCCAACCCTATTGGCTATGAATGCAGGTGTGTCCTTGCATAGTACGGTAGTCTTACCGAGGAACCTGTCGCCATAATCCATGAGGAAATCGAGGACTTCCGGTTTTGTCTTCGGATCAGGGATTATCTCCAGCAAGCGTAAATAACGTGGAGGATTGAAGAAGTGTGTACCGCAGAAGTTTTGCTGAAAATCTTCGCTGCGTCCTTCGCTCATCAAGTATATAGGTATACCCGATGTATTGGTAGTGATGAGCGTACCTGCTTTGCGGTATTTTTCTATCTTTTCAAATATCTGCTGCTTAATATCCAGCCGCTCTACCACCACTTCTATTACCCAGTCGCAGTCTGCTATCTTTGACAGGTCGTCGTCTATGTTCCCTGTTTTTATATTAGCTATTACCGACTTAGTATATACTGCAGATGGCTTTGCTTTTATAGTAGCCTGCATGGCATCGTTCACTATGCGATTGCGGACTGCTTTATCTGTCAGCGCCAGCCCCTTTGCCTGTTCTGCATCGGTAAGCGCGGGTGGTACTATATCCAGCAGTAAAACCTGCACACCTATGCCTGCAAAATGACATGCTATACGTGAGCCCATCACCCCACTACCTATTACCGCTACTTTACGGATAGTTCTGTTCATTGGAAAAACGGTCTTTTAGACTACACAATTTATTGAAAAAAAGCGGGGGAATGGCAATGGAAAGATAAATCTTAACAATAGTCCTGAAATGGGCCGGTATTTAGCTGCTGTGGTCGCAGATAATGACCCAATGCCCCTTTATTTTTCTTAATAGAAGGGTATAAGAGCCGCCTACATCGCCGGCGGTACGTTTCAGGTCCCACTTGCCTACTATGAAATAATAGTCAGCAGCTAATTTTTGCATACTGACAATGGTAGAAGTAAGTTTTCCCATGTGTGCCTCAT
>JAOQAP010000068.1 GCA_025963465.1 Flavipsychrobacter sp. | reverse complement strand
GTGTATCAGAAAGAAACACCGATATTTGCATCAAGCGATTCAGTTATATGTACAGGTAATGTGATCACTTTCGTAGCGGGTGGCCTGGGTGAAGATAAAACAGACCTTCGCTGGAGCTTTACCGATGGTGATACGGTAACCAATGTGAACCCTGTAAAACATGCATTTGATGCGGTTGGAACATATACAGTTGGTGTTACTGCATTCCACAAGCTATGTGCGAACTCTACACTTACACAAGTAGTTCATGTGTTCCCTTATCCTGTTATCAATCTTGGTCCGGATACAGCTATCTGTATAGGCAGCAAGTCTATAACTATTGGTGATAAGATCAATGCGGATAATCTTCGTGCAAGGTGGACATGGAACACGGGCGAAACATCATCAAGTATTGTTATTACCAAGCCTGGTGTTTATTACACAAGCCTGGTGATCAACGGCTGCCCTGTATCAGATACAGTAACTGTATTGAATGATTGCTACATGGATGTGCCAAATGCATTTTCTCCAAATGGCGATGGTCTGAATGATTACTTCCTGCCACGTCAGTTCCTGACCAAAGGCCTGACAAGCTTTAAAATGGATATCTTCAACCGTTGGGGTCAGTTAGTGTTCTCTACCAAGCTGATAAATGGCCTTGGATGGGATGGTAAATTCAATGACATACCTCAGCCTGAAGGAGTTTATATCTTTAAGATAGATGCTAACTTTAAGGATGGTCAGATAGAAAGCCATACCGGTAACTTAACATTGCTCAGGTAGAAAAGAATAACAGTAAACGTTACATATCAAAGCCTGCACGATTATCATGCAGGCTTTGTTTTTCAGTCAGAATTTGATTGGTGTTTTTTTAATCGATAGCAATATAATTGTGGGTTTGGGTATTGTGTCTTTGTGTTTTAAATGCTTGCAATTAAGAAAGTATCATAAAGAATTTGCTTAAATTGTGGATAGGTTACTGCCACCGGAAAAGCCGTACCGATGAAATACAAAATTGTACTCGTCAGCTTTATCGTCTTTCTGAAATTCACGATTGCTTCGTGGGGGCAGTTGTCATGTCCACCAAATATTGATCTCGAACTAGGCAACCTTTCCAATTGGCATTTCTATAATGGTACTGTAGCTGATGGTCCTGTATTTACATTTACTGCATCACCCCCCATTCCCGGAAGAGAGGATCTGACCTCTGGCTCGGCAGTTGATCGCTACGGACTTTTTCCTGTTGTTGATCCTATAGGCGGAGGCTATTCTTTGCAGGTTGGTGATTCGCAAAAAGGCTCCCTGGCTGAAAAAGCGCGCTACTATGTACACGTACCTGCGGGCGTCAATAACTATAGTCTTATTTACAGGTATGCAGTTGTCTTTGAAGATCCGGGAGGCTCCCACGGGTCTGATCAAAAACCATTATTCCAGGTAAATGCTTACGATTCCGCAACGAATGTTGCAGTGTCTTGTGCGCAGCATTCTTATGTAGCAGGCGCCATGCCGGGATTTCTTGTGTCACCAGTAAAAGACTATAACGGTTTGTATCCTTATTATAAACCATGGTCTACAGGTGTACTTAATCTGTCGGGCTATAATGGCAGAACAGTAACGATAGATGTTATAGCTGCTGATTGTTCCTTGGGTGGTCATTATGGTTATGGATACGTAGATCTTTCCTGCGGGCTCTTTGAGATCGATTCAAAAACATGCAACCGTACGTATGCTACACTTACCGCGCCTCCTGGTTTTGGTTCATACACATGGTGCGATTCGCTCACCTTTACACATGTGTATGGTACTTCGCAAACCATCACCACTCCTATGCCGGGTTCTTATACAACCTATGCCGTTATTTTAAGTGCCTATCCAGGTATTGGTTGCAACGATACTTTATACACACACGTTTATCCTTCCAATCTGACAATAAAGGCAAGCAACGATACATTTGTTTGCCCGAAGACAGGTGTGAAATTATTTGTTTCTGCATCCGATGTACCTGCTGCCTCACCGTTTAAATATAGCTGGGCGCCATCTACCGGACTTAGCTGCACTAGTTGCGATAATCCTATAGCCTCACCGGTTGCATCCACCACTTACACGGTTACTGTGACCAGTAACGCAGGATGCGTAAGGCAGGAAGAAGTAGTAATAAAGACAGACCAGGTAACCGGTGCGGTAGCACAGGTGAATGATAGTTGCAATGGTGCTAACAACGGATCTGCAACAATTTCAGTTTTGACCGGCTTGCCTCCCTATACTTGTTTATGGAGTACAGTTCCACCTCAAACGGGTGTTACCGCTCGTAGCTTGTTAAGCGGTACTTATACGGTTACTGTCACAGATAATTTCGGTTGTGTTGGTACTGCGAATGTCACCATTACTGAGCCTCCGGCTAATAACATTACTATTGTAACTGCTGTCGATCCTTCTACCTGCCTTGGTACAGACGGTTATATCGTGCTTAAGGGGCTCACTCCGGGCACTGCCTATACATTTACTTATACTGTTGATGGCCTGCCGGCATCTAAGAGTGTAGTTGCTGATGTGAGTGGCAATGTCACTTTAAGTGCATTAAAGGCAGGCGTGTATGATAAGATCACCGTCAACATATCATTGTTGCCACGTCCATATTGCGCCTTCAATATTGTAGGCCCGCTTACCCTCGTCGATCCGCCAACGCCACCTCTGCCTTCGGTAGGTAATAATGGGCCGGTATGTGTTGGCGATACCTTGAAACTCAGTGCAAAAGATGCAATGCCCGGAGTAGTATTTAACTGGACAGGTCCCTCAGGGTTCCTGTGGAGTGGTTCGGATACTGCTATTGTTGGTGCTTCATTTGTACATGCGGGAGTTTACACAGTTACCGCTACAAAGAATGCGTGCAGTTCCACCAATAGCACTATTGTAAAAGTAAAACCACATCCACTTCCCGTTGCAACAGGCGATACGGTGTGTTCCGGTACAGACATTAATTTGTCTGCATTTTCTTCCAATGGTGCCGATGCATTTCGCTGGGCAGGGCCAGATGCTTATTCATCATTTTTTAAAGACCCTGTTATTCATAAATGCAAGGTTTCAGGTACTGGTGTGTATACAATAACTGCCACGCTAAACGGATGTACCGCGATCACTACGGCTACTGTATATGTTGTGCCTGCTCCCGAAGCTCCTGTCATCACTCCCGTAGCTTATTGCCAGTATGATGCTCCGGTGCAGCAGCTTGTTGCCGCAGGCAGTAATATTTTATGGTATGCAGCTGATGGAACTTTATGTGCCATACCAACCCCTAAAACAGATGTACCGGGTGAAACTACATGGTACGCAGATCAGCGCATTGCCGGTCCGGGCAATGTAGATCCTGTAGTCTGTATCAGCCCTCGCTCAGAAGTTAAAGTAAGAGTATATAAAAAGTACAATGCAACCCTTACCGTAAATGATACTACTGTATGTGCCGGTAATGAATTGTTATTTACAGCAGGCGATATAGGCGACGATAGTAATGGTATCAATTGGGATTTTTCGGGCGATAACAGCAGTATAAAGAATATTAATCCATTGTACCACACATTTGGTACTGCCGGGACTTACACGGTATCAGCCACTCCGCTTCATAAGGTATGTCCTAATACAATCCTGAATAAAGTAGTGCATATATTTCCTGTTCCTGCTTTGGAGTTAGGCCCCGATACTTCAATATGCCCGGGCAGTACCACGTTTAATTTAACAGACAATACCAATAAGAACAACGCAACCGCAAAATGGGTTTGGAGTACGAATGAAACTACATCGGGTATTGTTATAGCAAAACCCGGTACCTATAATGTGACGGTACTTATCAATGGTTGTTTTTCGTCAGATACAGTGACCATCACAGATGCCTGCTATATGGATATGCCCAACGCCTTTACACCTGATGGTGACGGTACGAACGATTACTTCTTCCCCCGTCAGTATCTCATGAAAGGACTGGCTGGCTTTAAGATGGATATCTACAATCGCTGGGGCCAGGTGGTATACAAGACAAATTCGCTTACAGGCACAGGGTGGGATGGTAAATTCAATAATGTCCTTCAGCCACAAGGTGTGTTTGTATACAGGGTAGAAGTCAGCTTTAAAGATGGCCATACAGAACACCATACAGGTAATCTTACGCTCCTCCGTTGATCAATTGAATATATATAATAACAAAGCCTGCACTAGTGCAGGCTTTGTTATTATAATTGCGATGTGGTCCCGCCAAGAATCGAACTTGGATCTAAAGTTTAGGAAACTTCTATTCTATCCATTGAACTACGGGACCGTAATTGCAGGCTGCAAAAGTAATATTATCTGCAGAGGATAACAACACACGGTCAGGGTTTTTTCCACCTGAGTGTAAATAACATATGTTGTATGTCCTGTATTAAAAAATCAGTAGCAGGTTTCAGCGAGTCTGCATTAGGAGTTACATCAAAATATAGAGATCCTCTCATGAAATTGCTTGTAGAGTCTGTGGCGAAGAACTGGTAACGCGATGCAGTATTACCTTCTACTACGTAAATCATGCCCATTGCGCCATAGCTGTTATTAAATGGTTTTGAGTCGATATATTCCGCCTTTTCATGATGGAAAAATGATAACCCCCAGGCATCAGAGAGCAGGCTGTCCAATGGATGTGTCTTACTAATGGCTACATAGGTGATATTGATCGCCCCATTCAGCCCCGGAAAATTCACATTGATCCAATAGGGGTGGGGTACGTCACCTTTCTGGAAAACAGTATCGTTTGCGATGGTGCTATATACAGGATACTCAAAAGAATAGGGGAAACCCGGCTGGTCAAACACTTTGTATTCATGCTTTGCAGGTGTATCTATTGCAAAATACCCGGCAGGCTTGGGTGGGAACACATGCGGCTTGCAAGCCGCAAGAGATATTAATAATAAAAATCCTGTTATATACCGTAACATATCGCCAAAAATAGTGCAATTTATTTACCCATCATTGCGGTCTTAAATGTTTTCGATAAGGTGTGTTAAAAAATACTTTGCGACTCTGCACCTTTGCGTGAAATTTCTTTTACGGGCAAATTAACTTAATTTCGCAACCTGATTTAAACCGATCTAATATGGCAGACCTGCAAAATCCCGAACAACAACTGAACATCGAACTTTCTGAAGAAATGGCTGATGGCCAATATGCTAATCTTGCGATCATTACACACTCTTTCGCAGAGTTTGTAATAGACTTCGTAAATGTAATGCCTAATGTACCAAAGGCAAAAGTTAAATCACGCATAGTAATGACCCCGCAGCATGCAAAACGCCTCATGCGCGCCCTGATAGATAACGTAAAAGGTTTCGAAACACAATACGGCAACATCAAGGACCAGGAAGCACCTGCAATGCCTTTCAACTTCAATACTCCTCCGGCAGGGCAGGCTTAATGGCTGCGTTTTGAAGGAATAAGCCCGGTAGGGCTAAATAATTATTAACAAGTACAAAGCCCGTTTGGGTTTGTGGTTTATGAACAACAAAATACTTATCCTCGATTTCGGTTCCCAATATACACAGCTGATAGCCCGCCGTATACGCGAGCTCAATGTGTACTGCGAGATACAGCCATGCAATAAGCCGGTGACTTACGACAGCACTTTAAAAGGAATTATCCTTTCAGGTAGCCCGTTCTCAGTAAATGACGAACATGCACCAACACCCGATATAGCGGCAATGGCCAATAACCTGCCTGTATTGGCGGTGTGCTACGGAGCGCAGCTGCTGGCAAAGCAATCAGGAGGAGAGGTAGGTAAGTCTGCACATCGTGAATACGGTCGCGCGCATCTGAAAGATATTTCGAACGAACCATTGTTCGCTACAATTCCAGAAGGTTCCCAGGTATGGATGAGCCACAGTGATACCATTAAAAAATTGCCTGAAGGTTTTGAATTGATTGCGCGTACAGACAGCATTCCTGTCGCGGCATTCAAGGCAAGCAAAGCTTACGCAAAGAATCCGATATATGCTATCCAGTTCCACCCGGAGGTAACACACAGTACCGATGGCAGCCAGCTACTCAAGAACTTCATCGTAGATGTTTGTAAGTGTGAGCAGGACTGGACACCGGCTGCATTTATACAGGAAACAGTAGCTAAGATAAAAGACCAGATAGGTGATAAGAAAGTAGTAATGGCGCTCAGCGGTGGGGTAGACTCTACAGTTGCAGCTACGCTCATTCATAAAGCAATAGGTGCTAATCTCTACTGCATATTTGTAGATAACGGCCTGCTCCGCAAAGGAGAATTTGAACAAGTGCTGGAAGGGTACAAACATCTTGGCCTCAATACAAAAGGCATAGATGCTCGCAAACGTTTTTATAGTGGCCTTGATGGTGTAGCTGATCCGGAGAAAAAGAGAAAGATAATAGGTGGTTTGTTTATAGAAGTATTTCATGAAGAAGCACTAAAACTGACAGATGTGAGCTTCCTTGGTCAGGGTACTATATATCCTGATGTGGTGGAATCCATGTCAGTTCATGGTGGGCCTTCCGTTACTATCAAGTCACACCACAATGTGGGTGGCCTGCCTGATATCATGCACCTGTCGCTTATCGAGCCATTGCGTTACCTGTTCAAAGACGAAGTACGTAAAGTAGGTCGTGAGCTGGGTATCGACGAAATATTCATTGGTCGTCATCCTTTCCCTGGCCCTGGCTTAGGTATCCGTATACTAGGAGCTGTTTCAGAAGAGAAAGTACTGATGCTGCAGGAAGCAGATGCTATATATATACAGCACCTGCGCGATAGCGGCATGTATAAAGAAGTGTGGCAGGCCGGAGCTATACTGCTGCCTGTGCAGAGTGTAGGCGTTATGGGCGATGAGCGTACCTATGAGTTCACATGCGCACTTCGTGCCGTTACCTCAGTAGATGGTATGACTGCGGACTGGGCGCATCTCCCTTACGACCTGCTTGGTAAAATATCTAACGACATCATTAACCGTGTTCGTGGTATCAATCGCGTGGTATATGACATTAGCTCTAAGCCACCTGCTACTATTGAATGGGAATAATTTGTTTGCTCTGAAATCCTGCTAACATGATAAGGCGTAGTGCATTAATAATGCTGCTGTTAACGATACTGGCAACAGGTGTTGCAGGTAGCGTTCGTGCGCAAGCTGTTGACCAGGGAGAACTCAGTAATAAGGAGCAAAGGCAGAGAGAACGCGAAGAACGTAAAAAACTGAAACGCGAGTACAAAGAAAAACTGCGTCATATAGATGATCCTGTAGTGAAG
>JAOQAP010000059.1 GCA_025963465.1 Flavipsychrobacter sp. | reverse complement strand
ACTGAAGAACACAGCAGATACAAGGGTGAATATAACAGTAACCAATGTTCTTGGCCAGTCCATCTACAAAGAAACATTCTCTGCCACAAACGGAGAATTGGATCAGCATATAGCATTACCAAACAACATTGCTAACGGTACCTACCTGGTAAACCTGGCTTCAGGTGACCAGAATGTTGTGTTCCACATGGTGGTAAACAGGTAATCCCCCAACAATAATAAATAAAGAAGGCGTTCCGAAAGGACGCCTTCTTTATTTTGGTGTGGTTGTCACGCATGAATCAACCCCTATGGTTCATTCAATTACTACGCTGTCTCCTTTTTAATACCCCTTCTGTTTTAGCTACTTTATCCTCTATCTGCTATCAAAGTAAATGAAATAGATAAATAACGTCTAATGTCCAGCGGAACCGGCTTACAGTCTTATGGAATAAACAGTAATTACGGAGCGGGATAGCCACTAAACTGGGGCTTGATAACAAAACGGCTTAAAAGAAATGTGGGCTTAGTTGTTTTAGGGAAAGAGAGGCTAACTTGAGTCTGACTGAACGAAGTGGGAGTCATTAAGAGCAAATATTAGAACTTAACAGTGTAACCGCAAAGAAAAGGGCTGCAACCAACAGGTTGCAGCCCTTTTAAAATATTATTCAGATTATTACATGTTAGCGTTATTATCCATCGTAGAGATAAAGTCATAAGTGATCTTTGATATTTTGCTGATCTCAGGTGCCAGGTTCTTTACGTTAGTGCCCTTTGTCATTACAGTCAGCAGGTATGGCTTATCATTGTAGTATACTATACCCGACTCGCTGAGTACATGCTGGTTCAGCTTATTGTTGCCCCACTCACCAAATTTATGAGCTACCGGTATATTTGTCGGCAGGTCTTTTACCATACCATCTTTAAAGTCGCACTCGCTCAACAGCTGCAACGCAAGCTCCGAAGAACTTCTTGACAGGTATGATGCATTGTACAATACAATAAGGAAACGGGAATAGCGTTTTGCGCTGATCTGGAAATCACGGTCTGCCATATCAGGCTCCGGAATATTCAGGTCAGTAAACGTCTTTCTGAACAAATGCATATCTGCATTTTTATTCAGCAGGTTAGTAGCGTTATTATCAGAGTAAGCGATCATAGAGTGCAGCAACTCCCTTACAGTATAGGTACGGCCAGGATTGATGGCATGTGTCTCATACGTTTGTGTAGGTATGTAGTCATAGTTTTCGCACAATATCTTCTTGTTAAAGATCTTGGGGTCTTTTTCTGCCATCTCCAGGTAAGTGATCAGCATAGGCACCTTGATAAGGGAACCCGGATTGAACGCTTCGTTAGGGTTGATATACGTCCAGTCTCCGTCAGAAAAACTATACAGGTATACAGAAGCCGATGTAAGCAGTTTTTGCCTTGTATCGCCTTCTATTGTCCTTATCAGCTGCGATTTCAGTGCCGAGAACGCCTGTGATTCTTTAGCCGGTTTTGCCCATAGCATGGGCTTTATCAGCTTATATCCTTTTTGCGTCCCTATTTTGCAGTTGTTGTTCAGTATTGTATTGATAGATGCACTGCTCAGGTTTTTTGATGCTGACTGAGAACCCTCTTCCAGCGCGCCTTGTGTATCCTGTTGGTCATAATTCGTCACTCCGTTGTCTATGCTGCTTATTGCCATATTATTATCAATGCCTGAAGCAGAAGAGAGTACGTTCTTTTCCTTTTCAGTAAGATTAGCAGTATAAGCGCCGGATGTGTTGAGTGAAGCTATATTTTGATTGACGATACCTGCATCCCTTGAAGATGAAAATACCTTATTGTGTATCAAAACGTAAGTAGTACTACCGCCTAATAGGGTTGATGCGAGGGCGGTATAGATAAGGAGTTTTTTTGTGGCCATTTAGTCAGGTTTTTAGTTAAATAAAGTTGTTTCCATTCACTTTACCGGTATAGAAAATATCTAAGAAATAGTTGCCACTTAATTTTAGATGTTTAAATGTAGGAATTATTTTCTTATTTAAAGATTATTTTTTTGCTTTTTTTATTTTTAAATTTATAATAATAATACATATGATATATATAATTCAGACAAACCCGGCGTACCTTTTAACAAATATTGTTGCAGGATATTTGACAAAGCTTCCCGTCAGGGCATTACCTTTATACCACTGGTATTGGTCATCAGACCGCACACATATAAAGCATTTTATTCATGATAAAGACGGACTTCCTGGTAATCGGTTCTGGTATTGCAGGATTAACTTTTGCTGTAAAAACAGCGCAGCGTTTTCCGGATAAGACTATAACCATTCTCACTAAGGCAAATACGGACGAAACGAATACAAAGTATGCCCAGGGTGGCATAGCAGTCGTTAACGATCTGGAGCACGATAGCTTTAAAAAACACATAGAAGATACTCTTATAGCAGGTGATGGTCTTTGCAATGAGCATATAGTAGACATAGTAGTGAAAGAAGGGCCGCTGAGGGTAGATGAAATAATAGACTGGGGTACCAAATTTGACAAGGATAATGGTGGCGACTATATGAGGGGCAAAGAAGGTGGTCATTCTGAGTTTCGCATACTGCATCACAAGGACATAACAGGGTTTGAGATAGAACGGGCATTAGTAGCGGAAACGAAGAAATACCCGAACATACAGATACATAACCACTGGTTCGTGGTAGACATCATTACCCAGCATCACCTGGGTTACCTGGTCACAAAATCCACTCCCGATATTACCTGCTACGGGGTATATGCCCTCAACCTGAACACGAACAATATAGAGAAGATACTGGCTTGCTGCACATTGATGGCATCCGGTGGGGTAGGGCAGGTATACCGCACTACGACCAATCCCCGGATAGCCACAGGTGACGGCATAGCTGTAGCATACAGGGCAAAGGGCAGGATAGAGAACATGGAATTCATCCAGTTTCACCCTACAGCACTGTACGAGGCAGGCATAAGCCCTTCATTTCTCATTACAGAGGCAGTAAGAGGCGATGGGGCAGTATTGCGCAATAAAGATGGGGTAGCATTTATGCCCGGCTATGACGCCCGTGCCGATCTTGCCCCGCGAGATGTCGTAGCCCGTGCTATAGACAGCGAAATGAAACGTACAGGTACAGAACATGTATACCTCGATTGCCGTGCTATGGACAAGGAAAAATTTATAGCGCACTTTCCCAATATTTATTCTAAATGTAAAAGCATAGGTATAGAAGTAATGGAACAAATGATACCGGTAGCCCCGGCAGCACATTACTGCTGCGGAGGTATAAAGACCGATGAGATGGGCAGGACGTCTATCATTAATCTGTACGCATGCGGCGAATGTTCCAGCACAGGCCTGCATGGGGCCAATCGACTTGCTTCAAACTCATTACTGGAAGCACTGGTATTTGCCCACAGGTGCGCAGAAGATATGGCGGCACGTATCAATATTATTTCGTTCAATGATGCCGTACCGGATTGGGATGCATTTGGTACTAATGAACCAAAAGAAATGATCCTGATCACACAAAGCCTGAAAGAGTTACAGCAGATCATGAGCGACTATGTTGGTATCGTGCGTAACGATATTCGACTCCAGAGGGCAATGAACAGGATAGATATACTGCATAAGGAAACAGAGGAATTGTACAAGTCCACATCGCTTTCGCCGCAATTATGTGAGCTGCGTAATCTTATTACCATCGGTTACCTCGTTATAAGGAGCGCACAGTTCAGAAAAGAAAGCAGGGGACTGCACTACAATACAGATTATCCTGAAAAGAGTGAGTTGCTACAGCAGATTGTTTTGTAGTTGTCAAAGATCTGGGTATAGCACTAAGCAAGAATGAGCGATATGGTGATGGTTGTTCCTTCACCAGCTTTACTCTCGGCGTAAATAGAGCCATTATTTGCCTTTACAAACTCATAGCACAATAGCAGACCGAGCCCTGTCCCTTTTTCACCTTCTGTGCCGTAGGTCGTATTATCCGGTGAAGTTGTAAATAATTTACTAAGCTGCTCTTCGGTCATACCTACTCCTGTATCTGCTACTGATACTTTTATATGATGGTCATGAACGGTAGATGAAATAAGAATAGTACCATTCGCGCCAGTAAACTTGATGGCATTCATTACCAGGTTGCGTATTACTATGTTTATCTCTCCCTGGTCGCAAATAGCTTTAGCAGTTGCGGGTACGTTGTTCATGATCCGAATGTGCTTATTGTCGGCCATACCATGTAACAGGTCTATATTCTCAACAATTATATCATGCAGGTTTGTGGTCACATACTTGGCGGCACGTTGTCCCTGCATGTATATTTTAGCCCAGTTAAGCAGGTTATCCAGCAATATGTTCATTGAGTTCAGCTGCCGGCTTACTTCAGGCTTCATTTCATTGAATTCCTCAGCAGTGATCTCATTCTGGTCAAACAGTTCGACAATAGAAGTAAATGCCTGTAACGGGCCCCGAAGATCGTGGGAAAGTACAGAGAATGTTTTGTCTTTGAACTTGTTCAGCTCCTGCAATTTTGATGCCTGTAGTTCTATTTCTTCTTTTTGTTTTAATATCCTTTCCTTATTTTTTTTCTCCTGCTGGTTGCTCCTGTAAAGGATGATACTTATTGCAATAAGCAGCGCCACGCCTGACAGGGAAGCCCACATAATAAAAAGCTGAAACTTATTACGGCTTTGTTCTATTATCTTATCTTTTTTGAGCAATGATATCTGGCTCTCTTTTTTGTTAAGATCGTAGTCAAATTGCACCTGCTGGATCTCCATTTTTTCCTTGTCTCCATTTACACTATCCTTGTAGTTATAGTATATTTTATGGTAGGCAAGAGCTTCCGCTAAATTGTGTACTTGCTCATATGCTTCGCTTAGCTCCCGGGCATTTTCAAATATCTGCTGCTTCATGCTATTTTCCTTTGCAGCCTTCATAGAAGTAAGTAAATACTTAATGCCGTCATTTACTTTATTCTGTTTTATGAGTATTCGCCCTATACCCTGGTTAGCCCCTACAGTTACCTGCGCATTGTTTAGCCTGTTCTGTTTTATCGATTCAACATATTTTATCATGGCCGTATCATACTCATTCATGCCATAATACGAATCTCCAATATTCACAAGGCAAACATTCTTCCACAGGTCATCTCTCATAGATACCGACAGGTCATAAGCTTTTATGAAATAGGTTAACGATTTTTTATAGTTCTTCATCACCCCATACGCGTTGCCAATATTTGAAATGTTATGGAGCCGCTCTTCTAAAGTTGATACAGTATCCTTTATCGTTTCGCATTGTTGTATATAGTCAAGTGCTTTGGGGAAATTACCAAGTGTAGCATAAAGAGATGCTATATTGGACAGGGTCATTACAATTCCCGGAGTATGGTTATCTTCATCAAAAGCTTTGAGTGCCAGCAAATAATTATTTATCGATTCCTGATAACTACCAAGATCGTTATACACACCACCAATGCTTACATAAGCAAACCCTTTACCTTCGGGATATTTGATCTGGTCGTAAATATTTATTCCCTTTTTATAATATTCAATTGCTTTATCAAACTTTGCCTGCCGGTAAAATATATCGGCCATGCAAAGAAAAATATTAGCCTGTGGTTTCAGTGTGCCTTTTGCTATATAGTAGTTTAACGCGCTTTCAAAATTGCTCAGGGCTTTCTCGTTGTCGTTAATATGCAGGTATGCGAGTCCCAGCTTAAACTGACAATACGCTTTACCCTTATCAAAGTGTAATTGTTCTGCGAGTGCAATGCCTTTGTTGCCATAACTGATCATTGAATCTACGTTCACATTATCATACTCACCGGCAATGTGCCCTAATACCAGGACCCTTGTAGTATCGTCAAACGCCTTTTCTCTCAATGAAGCAAGTAAGCTGTCCAGCACTTTGTTTGCGGCAATCGCATTGCTGCAGGTCAATAAATAAATGAGTAATAAACAGGCGATCTTCCTGCATGCTGAAACAAGTTTGGTCGTACATGTCATGTGCATAGGTTAGGGGTTACCTTACTTGTCTTCGGTACAATATATATGCGAATATCGTAAAAATAACATTAGGTATCCATACCGCAATTTCGGGGTCAAGAGATGCTTTGGTCGCAAAGGTGGTAGATAGTTGCAGGAACATGATATATACCGCACTGATTACAATACCCAAAGCCAGGTGAAGCCCACTTCCGCCACGTATCTTCCGGCTTGCAAGTGATGCACCTATAATAGTAAGAATAAAGCCGGCAAATGGCTGTGCCGACCGCCTGTGCTTTTCTATAAAGTAGGAGTTGAGGTTCTCACGGCCATGAAGTTTTTCGGTGGCAATATATTCATTAAGCTCAGTAGTAGTAAGGGCCTCTTTTATCGCATCAGTCCTGTTAAGGTCTGTAGGAGTGATAGGATACTTTTTGTCCAGCTCGGGAATATTCTGAAGTGTTTCCTTATCAGAATCGTTGGTGCGTATCACTACATTATGCAGATGCCATATTTTCTTCACGCTATCATATATTACATAGTCGGCCATTATCTTTTCTTTCAGTAATGTGCCGCTTATCTTCTCCTCTGTGAATCGGGTGCCTGTGCTGGTGCTGAAGTTATAACCCTGCAGGTATACGTAGGTATTTTTCGATATACCCATATGCAGGTTGTCACTGACATACTTAAAGTTGTCATCGTTGATATACTTGTCCTCAAAAGCTATACGCTGCTTATTGGCATTTGGTATTATCCAGTGATTTGCAACTAATGAAATGAGGCACAGAAATGCTCCTCCAATAAGATATGGCCTTAAAAAACGCTGAAAAGAAACCCCGGATGACAGTATGGCAATGATCTCTGACTTATAAGCGATCTTAGAAGTGAAGAAGATAGTGGCAATGAATATGAACAGCGGGAAAAGAAGTGCAGTAATATGAGGTACAAAATTCTTGTAATAATTAAGTACAGCCATTACCGGCGCTTTCTTGGATACCAGGTTATCTACCTTTTCAGAATAATCAATAACGCAGGAAATAACCGCCAGTACCATTATTGCAAAAAAGAACGTACTCAGGAACTTACCGATGATGTACCAATCCAGTTTTTTGATCAGTTTCCACCCGCCACGCGATGCGAATGTCGACCGCTCAGGTAAAGAGCCGCTTCCGGGAGTATTATTTATATCTGTGGGCGTTACTGCCATATTTATGCAAACCTATTACAACCTTTGCTTTAAAATTGGTAAAATTTCATTTTTCCATTGGGTAAAATCGCCTTGTATAATATGAGCACGGGCCTCTTTTACCAAATGCAGGTAAAATGCAAGATTATGAATGCTCGCAATAGACAACCCTAAAAACTCACCTGCTACGAACAAATGGCGTAAATATGCTTTAGAATAAAAATTGCTGGTGTGACAGTCAAGGCCATCATCTATAACACTGAAATCGGTTGCCCATTTCTTATTCTTGATGTTGATAACGCCCTTTGTGGTAAAGAGCATTCCGTTACGTCCGTTCCTCGTTGGCATCACACAATCAAACATGTCTATACCCAGCGATATGTTCTCCAGTATGTTCCATGGGGTGCCTGCGCCCATCAGGTAGCGGGGTTTATCTTCGGGTAAGAACTCGCAGCAATGCGCACACATCTCATACATCATCTCTTCCGGCTCACCTACAGATAGTCCTCCTATGGCATTGCCATCGCACTCCATACCTGCTACAAACTCTGATGATGCCTGCCTCAGGTCTTTATAGGTACTGCCCTGTATGATCGGGAATAATGATTGGCTGTACCCATACTTAGGTTCAGTTTCACCCATATGCTTTACACACCTGGCCAGCCACCTGTGTGTTAGTTCCATAGATGTTTTGGCATAAGCATATTCCGAAGGGTAGGGAGGGCACTCATCAAATGCCATAATGATATCAGCGCCTATTATACGCTGGGTATCTATTACATTCTCCGGAGTAAATAAGTGTTTCGATCCGTCTATATGCGATTGGAACACGACGCCTTCTTCTTTTATCTTCCGGTTAGCTGCCAGCGAAAATACCTGGTAGCCTCCGCTATCTGTAAGAATAGGCCTGTTCCAGCCATTGAATTTATGTAATCCTCCAGCCTGTTCTATAATAGCTGTGCCAGGACGTAAGTATAAGTGGTAAGTATTGCCAAGTATTATCTGTGCATTGACTTCGTCACTAAGCTGTTTTTGGGTTACGGCTTTTACACTGCCTACAGTGCCCACAGGCATGAAAATAGGAGTTTCTATAGGCCCGTGATCCGTCTGTATTATCCCGGCCCTTGCCGATGATGCCGCGTCTTTTGCAATCAGGTCGTATGTCAATCAGTTTGTAAATTAAAATGTATTTATAAAAGAGTATTAAAAAGGACTGTCAAAGTCCTGCATCGAAATAAACGAAAGGTCTCTTGCCGATAACACGGGGTCTTTAACACCCCAGTCAAACCCGATGGTATCAAACCTGATGCCGGTATCATGTGGTTGGCTGTATTCAGATGACACCAGGTAGTAGGTCATAGCATCTTCAGTCAGCGATTTAAAGCCATGTGCAAAGCCTTCAGGTATGTAATAGGCTTTATGATTATCGGCAGATAGCTCCTGTGCAAAATATTGCCTGTATGTAGGCGAGTCTTTGCGCAGGTCCACTATTACATCCAGTATGGCGCCCTGCGGACAAAAAACCACTTTGCTGTGCTGCCATGGTGGCAACTGAAAATGCATACCGCGTATCACATCTTTTTTAGACAGTGAGAAATAACTCTCACGGAGTGTAAAATAAATGTCATGCTCTGCAAGAGAAGACTCATGAAAGGTCTTTGTGAAAGATCCTCTCATATCCTGCGACGATGGTAGGGTAAGTATTTTAGCTCCGTTCAGTATATCCTGTGACTGCATTTATTTCGATTGAACCCCCGTTAAGAACCGGAGGAAAAGTATTGTTGTATCTGCTCCATGCATTTTTCATATGCACTGCGGCTTTTGTCTGCATACCATTCAGCTGTCCACTTTATAGCTGTACGGGCATCCATTTGAGATTTCCAGCCCATTTGCTCCAGGGCCTTAGTACTATCCAATAGCAGTAGCTTAGCCTCATGTGGTGCGCCTTCTTCCGAGAAATTCTTGTAGCTGCCGGCACCATAGTTTTCACAGAAGGTCTTTGTAAGGTCTTCTACGGTGAGCATATCCTCCGGGTTTGGGCCAAAGTTGTATGCGGTGCTATATCTTGTTGGGTCTTCACTCATTTTTGCACCCAGCAACAGGTAAGCCCCAAGAGGCTCCAATACATGCTGCCATGGGCGTATAGAATTAGGATTACGCAATCCCACAGTTTCGCCAAATGATATGGAACGTACAATATCCGGCACTATCCTGTCATCAGAGAAGTCTCCGCCACCTATCACATTGCCTGCTCTTGCGGCAGCTATGCTCTTTTCATGATTGGAATAATCCGCAGGATTAAAGAACGACCTGCGATATGAATCAATAATTATCTCCGCTGTAGCCTTGCTCGCAGAATAAGGGTCATATCCGCCCAGCTTATCATCTTCTTTAAACGGCAATCCTCTTTCAGGGTTATCATACACTTTGTCCGTAGTGATCATTACACCCACGGTTGCCAGTGGCAGGCTGCGTATAGCATCCAGCACATGGGCAGTTCCCTGTGCGTTCACCAGGAAGGTCTGCGAAGGCATATCGTAGCCCCTGCGCACCAGTGCCTGTGCAGCAAAATGGAATACAAAGTCTGGCTCAAAGCGCACAAGCTCAGCCTGCAGCTTTTGCTTGTCGCATATATCTGCTATTACAGAGCTGTAGCATAGATTATCACCGTCCACCTGGTTATAGAGATCATTCCTTTTCTCTGGTGCCAGTGAATAGCCCTTTACATTGGCGCCCAGCCATTGCAGTATCTGCAGCATCCACGCACCTTTAAAACCCGTATGCCCCGTAAGGAATACCCGTTTGCCACTATATACCGACCGTAAATATTCCTCTGTTACCACTTTTTCCATACTGGTTCTGTTTGCCACATGTGTTCTAATTCTTCTTTATCACGCAGTGTATCCATGCATTTCCAGAAGGTATGATGCTTAAATGCGCCTATCTGGCGGTCTTTTGCCAGGTCATCCATTGGCTGCCTTTCCCACATTATATCGTCTGCATCATCATGCAGGTATTTGGCTATTTCCGGCTGTATCACAAAGAAGCCGCCATTTATCCATGTACCTGAGTCCTCAGGTTTTTCTTCAAAACTATCTATTGTGCCATCATCTTCCATCTTCAGTACCCCGAAACGGCTTGTTGCCTGTATCGCTGTCATCGTACATATCTTACCGCTTTCCTTATGGAATTTTACCAGTTCGTCCAGGTTCACATCACATACGCCATCACCATAGGTAAGCATGAACGGTTCATTACCCACATATGGTAACACTCGTTTCAGCCTGCCTGCAGTCATAGTATCCACACCCGTATCTATAAGCGATATCTTAAAGGGCTCCGCAGAGTTTTTATGTACTTCTGTTGAGTTATTAGACAGGTCTACAGTGATATCTGCATTATGCAGGAAATAATTGACAAAGTATTCTTTGATAACATGGGCCTTATACCCCAGGCAAATGATAAACTCTGTATGCCCATACGCTGCATATATTTTCATTATATGCCATAGTATTGGCTTGCCGCCTATTTCTATCATAGGTTTAGGGCGCAGGGTCGATTCTTCAGATATCCTCGTGCCTCTGCCGCCAGCAAATATTACTACTTTCATGGGAACAAATATAATTGAAAAAGGGTAAAGGACTAATACCTTACAGGTTAATTAATGTTGCCAGACAGGTTGTATAAGAAATTTAGTGTACCTACATTTAAATATTGTTTTTTATCTTGCCGCCATATTCGGTATTTCCTTTAATAAATTGACCCGTTTTGAAATTACACATACTCGCAATAGCTGCACATCCAGATGATGTAGAACTAAGTTGTGCAGGCACATTAATAAAGCATGCGCGTGCCGGCCAGGCAACAGGGATAATAGACCTCACGCAGGGTGAAATGGGTACCCGTGGCAGTATAGAGCTGCGCATGCAGGAGGCCGATGCAGCAGCAAAGGTAATGGGCGTAAAAGTGCGTGAGAACGCAAAAATGGCCGATGGCTTCTTCCGTAATGATGAAGACCACTTGCGCATACTGATACCATATATACGTCACTACCAGCCGGATATTGTGATAGCTAATGCGATAAACGACCGCCATCCAGACCATGGAAGGGGTGGAAGGTTCATAGCTGATGCGTGTTTTCTTGCCGGCCTCAGGAAGGTTGAAACCTTCCGTGATGGGGTAGCGCAGGCGCCCTGGCGCCCGAAGCGTATATATCATATGATACAGGACAGGCACTATGAGCCATCATTCATCGTAGACATTTCAGATACTTTCGACCAGAAAATGGAATCTATCAGGTGCTACAAGAGCCAGTTCCACGATCCTGCTTCCGACGAACCGGTAACATATATAGCTACAGAGCATTTTTTTAATAATATAATAAGCAAAGACGCTATTGTTGGTAAGAGAATAGGAGTGAGATATGGCGAAGGATTTATATCTGAAAACATTCCGGGCATCAGTAATTTAGACAATCTGCTGCTTCCGGAATTGCCTTAAAAAAGGTTCAATAAATTTTTTTTAAAAATATTTTGTTGTTACATAAAAAATCAAGACCTTTGCAGTCCCAAAAAAAACATAACATATGGCTCGCGTTTGTCAGTTAACTGATAGAAAACCAGTAGTAGGGCATAAAGTATCCTTTTCCAATAAGAAAAAGTTGCGTCGTTTCCTCCCAAATTTACAAACTAAACGTTTCTTCTTCCCTGAAGAAGATCGTTGGATCACTTTGAAATTGTGTACAGATGCTATCCGCACTATCAATAAGAACGGATTGGTATCAGTTGTAAAGGAACTGCGTGCTAAAGGCGTAACTGTTTAATTCTGTAAAGTAAAGTATAAATATATAATAAAATGGCAAAGAAAGGAAACCGCGTTCAGGTTATAATGGAATGCACCGAGCATAAAAACAGTGGCTTGCCCGGTACCAGCCGTTACATCACTACTAAGAACAAAAAGACTACCACAGAGCGTTTAGAATTGAAAAAGTATAATCCTCTGATGAAAAAAGTAACAGTTCATAAAGAAATTAAATAATCTTTTTAAAATATTAAGCGATGGCAAAAGTAGCTAAAACCGCACAAAAAAAGGACCCTAAACAGGCCGCAGAAGCTAAGAACTATACAAAGGTTATCAAAGCTGTACGTAGCCCTAAAAGCGGTGCTTATACCTTCAAAGAAGGTATGGTGCATAAAGATAAGATCAAAGATTATTTGGCTGACGTCAAATAGCCGCCCCTGTAAGTCTGAGACTATTACCTTAGTACTTATAAACATACTACATCAGAAAAGCCACCTCTACGGTGGCTTTTTATATTTCCAATAGTTCATCATATCAATATCAGGGAGTAATATCCAGGAAGCCAGTATCAAATATCCAGTATCCAGCCCTTTACTCATTCTCCCAGTCATACACATCTTTCTCATCATGTCCGTCCTTATTACGGCCCAGTATCAGGTTAATGGCTATTACTAATACCATGGCACCTATTGTGGCACAGATGATCTCATCAAATAACGGATCGTGTGTCAGGTGCAGGTACTTGCCTAATAATATCTCACCAATAAAGCCTCCCGCTATACCAATGATGATAGTAGCCAGCAGCCCGAATCCTCTGCCAGGTAATATGAACTGCGCTATGTAGCCTGCAAGTGCTCCTATCAGGCATTCAACAATGATCTCTTTATTGTTCTCAATAAAAGCCGGCCATGCGTATAATAAAAGGTCTGTCATAAGTGTAATTTGTTCTAAAAGTATAAAAGCATTGAATAGGTTGCAAATATTTGTTCATTAATTATTTTTCAGAACGTTGTGGATTACCGGTTTCTTAGTGAAGAATTAAACGAACAATCAACTAAATTTGCACCCATGCAAGCAATACTTAACGAACAGGAAGTTGTTCGCCGCGATAAGCTGAGAGAACTGTTGGAATTGGGCATAGACCCATATCCTGCGCCACTTTATGAGATCACACACACATCTAAACAGATAAAGGAAGGCTATAGCGAAGAAACTAAAGAACAATATAAAGCGGTATCATTTGCAGGCCGTATCATGAGCGTGCGCGATATGGGCAAGGCCAACTTTGCCGTATTGCAGGATGGCTCCGGCCGTATTCAGGTATACATAAAGCGTGATGAGATATGCCCCGGTGAAGACAAGACACACTATGATATAGTTTGGAAGAAGCTGATGGACATAGGCGATATCATTGGTGTAAAGGGCTATGCTTTTATCACTAAAACCGGCGAAACATCTATACACGTTGAGCAGTTCACGCTGCTCACAAAAGCGCTGCACCCGCTACCTGTTACCAAAGAAAAAGATGGTGAAGTGTTCGATGCAGTTACTGACCTGGAATTCAAATACCGCAAGCGTTATGCCGACCTTATAGTGAACCCCGGTGTACGTGATACATTTACCAAGATCACAAAAATGAAGAATGCCATCCGTAACTTCCTTAACGAAAGGGGAGGACTGGAAGTAGATACGCCTGTACTGCAAAGCATTCCCGGTGGGGCTACTGCGCGTCCATTCATTACGCATCACAATGCACTGGACATGCCACTGTACTTGCGTATAGCAAATGAGCTATACCTGAAACGCCTTATCGTAGGTGGTTTTGAATGGGTATATGAGTTCAGCCGCAACTTCCGTAATGAAGGTATGGACCGTACGCACAATCCTGAGTTTACCATACTGGAGTTTTACGTAGCCTACAAAGACTACCTGTGGATGATGGAAACCACAGAACAAATGCTGGAACAAACAGCTATTGCTACAAATGGTACATCTGTAACAACAGTAGACGGGGTAGAGATCGATTTTAAAGCGCCATACAAGCGCATTAGTATCTATGATGCCATAAAGGAACATACTGGCTTTGACATCAGCGCAATGGACGAAGAAGGCCTGCGAGGCGTATGTAAGCAATTGCACATAGAGGTAGACAATACTATGGGCAAGGGTAAGCTGGTAGATGAGATATTCGGTGGTAAGTGTGAGAAACATTATACGCAGCCTACCTTCATCATCGATTATCCGGTTGAGATGAGCCCGCTTACCAAAAAACATCGTAGTAAAGAAGGCCTGGTAGAGCGCTTTGAGCTGATCATCAATGGTAAAGAAATAGCGAATGCATACAGCGAGTTGAATGATCCTACCGAACAGCGGGAGCGTTTTGAAGAACAGGTGAAATTGATGGAGCGTGGTGATGAAGAAGCAATGTTCATTGATTATGACTTCCTTCGTGCCCTGGAATATGGCATGCCGCCTACAGCAGGTATCGGCTTTGGTATAGAACGCCTTGCTATGCTGCTTACAGGCCAGGTATCCATACAGGATGTGTTGTTCTTTCCGCAGATGCGCCCGGAGAAAACAGCAAATCAGTAATCAGTTAATCTGTGAAATCATAAACAGGATGAAATATCTTTTTTGCTTTTTATTACTGCCCTTTTCCTTTTTGGTAAAAGGGCAGTCTTATTCTGACAGCATACTTAAGTTTAGGGAACAATACACAGCCGAACTGCTGGCAGATAAGCGCAGCCCTATAAAACCATGGCAGGCAAAGTCATTGAGTTTTTATAAAGCAGATCGTTCGTTCTGTGTATGGGCAGATTTTAATGAAACACCCGGCAGTAAACCGTTTCTGATACAAACACATAGTGGCAAACAAAAGCCTTATCGTGAGTATGGTGCACTTAGTTTTATGCTGAATGGCACAAAACATACGCTGCATATATACCAGAGCATGGATCTTGTAAAGCAGGAAGCGCTCAAAGATTATTTGTTTATCCCGTTCAACGATGAGACAAATTATGAAACTACATTTGCCGGCGGCAGGTATATCGATATGTCGATAAAAGACATCATTGATAATAAAGTGCTGCTCGATTTCAATAAGTGTTATAATCCTTATTGCGCTTATGCCGATGGCTTCTCTTGTCCTATACCACCTAAGGAGAACTACTTACATACACGTATAGAAGCCGGGGAAAAAATGTTCCCGCAGTAATAGTTCATCGCTACATTCACTTTTAATTTTAAGACCAATGGATCTGGGTAATGCCACACTCAAGAAGGTATCAGTGCACCTTGTGGGTAATAAAGGAAACGGACAGGAATTTGTTAGCTCTAAAAACACACTGGAGCTTAATGACAACGATAAATACATACTCAAAGACTCTTTTCTGAGTAAGTTCAGCTATGACCTGGACAGGTATTCCTTCCATCACCCATCATCACTTGATTATAATGAAGTGTACAACTACTGCCTGGAAAGCCTTGCAGAAGAAAAAGTATTTCATAAGAACTCTATAAACATTGCAAAGCATCTGTTTGAAAGCTCGGTACATCCAAAAATAAAAGAAGGGGAGTTATACATCTGCCTGTTCGAAGGGTGTCGTGTAAACGATGCCTATGTGGAGGCAATAGGTATTTTTAAAACAGAGACCAAAAGCAATTTCATTGATCTGGATATCAACACCAATCACACTGTGTTCACTATGCGGGAGGGTGCTGAGGTAACCAAGTTTGATAAAGCCGCAATAGTATTCCCAACTAATGCAGAGAATGGCTTTGACGTGCTTATCTACGATAACAGGAACAAGGGCGAGGAAGCCGTTTTCTGGCGCGAAACATTCCTGGGCATAATACCACAGGCAAATGAATATTTCCAGACTAATCAGTTTCTGAGCCTGACAAAACAATATATTGCAGAGCAACTACCACAGGAATATGAAATAACAAAGACCGACCAGATCGACCTGCTGAACAAATCAGTAGAGTATTTCAGGGCAAACGAGAGCTTTGACAAAAAAGAATTTGTTAAGCAGGTCTTTGACGACAGCGGTATGGGTAAGTCGTTCAAAAAATTCGAAAATAATTATCTCGAAGATAATGGCCTGGAGCTTCCTGACCAGTTCGATATATCTACACAGGCCGTAAAAAAACAGGCACGTGTATTTAAGAGTGTACTAAAGCTCGATAAGAACTTCCACGTGTACATACATGGCGACAAAAGCCTTATAGAAAAAGGTTATGACGCCAAAGTAGGAAAGAGCTTTTACAAAATATATTTTGACGAGGAAGAGTAATTGCTATTTTACTAAGCGATAGGAAAAGCCATCAGAAATACCGATCTCCTGCAGATCAAGTGTGTCATGAGCATTCGACATACGCAGGAGTATAGCGTTAGGTATATAAATATCATTAGCCCCTGCTACATCTGCATCGGGTCTTATACTGTATGTTGAATTGTAGGTGTTGCCGGAAAATACCCTTGTGCAGGTTGAATCTCCTCTGAACGTATAAGTAGCATTGCCTGCGCCTCTTGCAAATGTTTGGTGCATGCCTGCAAAACCTCCTGACTGTTCGATCAGATACCAGGTACCTACCAAAGAAAATGAACCGGTGTTTGGTGTTGTCTGTGTATTAGTATCTTTCTTACATGAGCCGTGTAACACGGTCAACAACATAACAGAAATGAAAATTGGCTTCATGAGATGTCTCTAGTTTGATGAAATTAACGGAATAGCATTGGATTTATTGTGTTACTGCCATAATACTGCAACTAAAATCCTCTCACTTGCGCTAAACGTATCTCAAGAATAGGAAAATTAACGGAGTAATATTCAATTTCTTACCTGACTATTATTCCCTCCATGCTTACCTGTTGAGTGCCATTATTTACTTGTAAATAATAAATGCCCGGTGCAATTATATCCGGTAATTTTATCGCATTGATGGCATTGCCGTTAAGTGTAGCTTTTGCCATAATCTTACCTTGCATATCGATAATCTTATAATCCAGGCTGCCGATATTTCCCGATGCGCTTACAAATAACGTATGGTCAGTTACAGGGTTAGGAAATACGCTTATTTGCGGCTTGTTATCAATAAGCAATATACCATCTGTCGGATAATTTTTATTCAACACTTTTGCACCCAATGGGGTAGTGTAGTAGTAGTCATAATCAACATCAGCTATCGGTGCTACCTCATTGGCCGTATAATAAACATACTTGTAAGACGAAGACACCCACCCATCAGGCAGCCAGAAATAATGTTTCAGCGTTGTTGACAGAAATGTGCCGTTAATAAATGTGCTATCTACCCTGTTTACTACCGATTTCACTTGCAATACCTTCACATTGGCTATTCCTCCCTTACTATTCTTTACTTTCATAGTGCCCCATCCTGTTATCGTATCCTGCTCTGAATAAGTAATATGAATTTCCAAAGGTGCATCATGCATGCTAACTACTGGCGCGGTGACCTTGCCAAGGATAACGGCGCTTACCGTATCACCCCATGTTTTTAAATAGCTGGTGGGGAAAGATATCTTTCGCTGCGGTTTTGAAAAAACAACATCCTGCTCATAGATGGTCATTGTATCCAGTGTGTTACTTGTGATAGAATCTATGGATATCACCTGCTTATTGAAATGTGTACCATAAGCAACAACGCCGTTAACATTTATGCCGCCTGCTACGGTACAGGGGATGTTATAATAGCCAATAGGATCCACGAGGTTCCGGCTATACTGTGCGGTTGTGAATGTAGTCCCTGTCGGGAGATGTAAGCAGGTATCGTACGTACTTGCAGCACTTGTCACCGACGAAAAGTCCCATAACTGATTCGTGCCTTTTGTTGACGCAGGTATAGTAGCTACCGTTACATTGGGAAAAGTATCTACCTTACCGGCAAAGGTAGAAGTATATGAAGATGATGTGAGCACAATTTGTGCTGATGATGTTTGCGAATAAAGTAAAACAAATAATAGAAGGATGTATTTCATGATCAGATTTTTATAAGCCTGATTCTTGCTAAATAATAAGGCGTATAATTCGAGTAAAATGTTAGTACATCAGCTTAGATTTATTAAAAAAAGATGAAGTAGTTAAGTAACTGCTTCATCTTTTTAATAGTGTAAATAAAATAAATTATGCTGGCACTTTAGGCTGCTGCTCGCGTTCCCAGAAGCGGTGCATACCTATGGCGGCTATAAAATTCTTTGCATTTCCATCAGTTATTACACCATTTGCTTTTTTATCAATGTAAGTATTATCAAGCAGTGCTGCAGCATCACTATCTGTAGCTATTGCCTTACAATGTTTGTAAGCCTGGTTCACAAAGTGTAATGCATCGCCATCATTTTGCAAGGCCTTTACATTGGCCGTTCCACCTGCAACATATACTGCATCAAACAGTACTGATGCCGTGTTGAATAATGTCTGGTCTACCATTATATCAGTTCCTTTATTACCTTTTATATTACCAAGATGAGGTGCTACAATCTTTGTTTGTGCTCCCGCAGCAGTCAACTTCTTTACCATATTATTCAGCAAAGCCTCATCTACACCATCAGCAGCAAGCACAGCTATTTGCCTTGTTTGGATAGTGTCTTTAACAGTATTGGCCATGCTTAGTGCCTCAGACTTTTCTATTGATGATGTAACCTTTATTGGTTGGTATGCTGCTGGCTTACCGTCTGCTGGTATGCTATGATTTATAGGCTGCTCAGGTTTTTTAGGAACGGGCATGCCTAGTGCATCAGCTACTTGTTTAGCCAGTCCTTTATCTACCTGTGTCAGTATGCCTACCATACGGTCGCGTATTGCAGGTATAGTTACCTTACTTAACTCAAAACGAAGCGCATTTACAATGTGGGCCTGCTCTGCTTGGCTTTGGCTGTTATAGAATAGGGTAGCCTGGCTGAAATGATCAAAAAAACTTTTGCTCCGGCCTCTTATTTTCTTGCTGTCTATACGCTCATCATAGCTGGTAAATCCCCCATCTGCAGCTTTTGCCTGGAAAGGGCAGCCACCACCTATGCTGTTGGGACTGTAACTGGTAATGTCTTTATTGATCTGCTGACGCATATGGCCATCACGTTGATTATTATGCACCGTATTTACACTGCGGTTTATAGGTATCTCATGAAAATTCGGGCTGCCTAGTCTTGAAAGCTGTGTGTCTGTGTAAGAGAATAACCTTCCCTGTAATAACGGATCATTGGTGAAATCTATGCCCGGTACCAGATGCCCAGGGTGGAAAGCTACTTGTTCTGTTTCTGCGAAGAAATTGTCCGGATTGCGGTTTAATGTCAGCCTGCCTATGCGCTGCACGGGTACCAGCTCCTCAGGCACCAGCTTTGTCGGGTCCAGCAGGTCAAACTCAAACTTATGTTCATCAGCCTGTGGTATTACCTGTATGCCCAACTCCCATTCCGGAAAATTTCCGCTTTCTATTGCTTCCCACAGATCGCGGCGGTGAAAGTCTGCATCCTTACCGGATATTACCTGTGCTTCATCCCATGCCACAGAGTGAACACCAAGTAATGGCTTCCAGTGGAATTTCACAAAGAAGGATTCATTCTTATCATTGATCAGCCTGAAGGTGTGCACGCCAAATCCTTCCATCATACGAAGGCTTCGCGGAATGGCTCTGTCACTCATAGCCCACATGATCATATGGGTTGATTCCGGCATCAGCGAAATAAAATCCCAGAATGTGTCATGGGCACTGGCCGCTTGAGGTATCTCGTTGTGTGGCTCTGGTTTTACAGCATGTATCAGGTCAGGAAATTTCATGGCATCCTGTATAAAGAACACTGGCATATTGTTTCCGACCAGGTCATAGTTGCCTTCGTCCGTATAGAATTTCACTGAGAAGCCCCGTACGTCACGTGCCAGGTCAGTAGATCCTCTTGAGCCCGCTACCGTACTGAACCTGACAAACACAGGCGTTTCCCTTGCCGGGTCCTGCAGGAACTTAGCCTTGGTATACTTCGTCATAGGCTCATACACACGAAATACACCATGCGCCGCGGAGCCTCTTGCATGCACAATGCGCTCCGGTATACGCTCATGATCAAAGTGGGTGATCTTTTCCCGCAGAATAAAGTCTTCAAGTAGTGTAGCGCCACGTTCACCCGCTTTAAGAGAGTTCTGGTCATCATTAATAAGAAGACCCTGATCGGTGGTCATCATTTCATTACTACCTGTTTCTATGTCAGGTTGCAGGTCAGCGGTCTTTTTATCAGATCCTTTAGTTGATTTTTTGGCCATAAATGTGTGATTTGTAATGCCTGTGCAGATGCCGGCATGTCTTTTCCATACTAATTTTATGCCATTAGGCGGTCCGTATAGATGCTCTGCATGTGGCATGATATTTTTTATCATAGATATCATGATACTGCAACTGGATCCTTCGATATTGGTAGAAACACCGCTAGGTCGTGGTCAAACACTTTTTATAATTGATTATGGTATGCACCAGAATACCTGTTGGGTAGTTGCGCTGCAGGATAGCGGCATTATTAAGCATTTCGACTGCAATGACATTATTCTTTCTACCAATTACACTTATGGATTGAATTTACGACACAATACTAATAATAGGCAAGATGAACAACCGGATGAAACGACCGGCGACAGCAGTAAAAATGCATCAAAATGAACATTTTGAATGTGTTCATAAAAATTTCCAAGTATACTCTTTATAATACGATCAGTATTATAAAATACCTGTGTCGGGCCGCGATCAACAATGATGCGCCATTCTGATTTTCATTATAGCCTTTAAGAAGGATAAAGTAAATCCACGATTTAGCAAAGTCCTTCATTAAACTTATCTTCGCATCCTATTTTTCAATCAGTATCTATGTACCGTACACATAATTGTGGTGAGTTGC
>JAOQAP010000055.1 GCA_025963465.1 Flavipsychrobacter sp. | reverse complement strand
TTTTAGCTGATCACTAGAAAATGACCTTTCCTCATGCTCCACATGATAGGCCGATTTCTTTTCAATGACTTTCAATATCGGGTTATTCCCATTAGGCTCCAGTATCAGCACCCTGTCGGACATGAGGCCTGCATTCTTAATAGCCAGTTCTGGATTATTAAGATGGTGTAGCACCCCTCTTATTACAGTCAGGTCAAATTTACGGTTGGGGAACGTAGATGATTCCAAAATGTTACCTACAAAAAAATCAATGTCTTTATATTTTTCCGCTGCAATTTTTACTGCAACTGCAGCCGGGTCAAAACCGGTTAGTTTTATTTCCGGCCTGGCTTTATGTATATCATTCGTATAGCTCCCGTCGCCCGATCCTGCGTCTATAAGCGTTGTTACATTTTTGTCTATCAATGCCAGTATTGCCTCCGTCATGCGCTTATTAGCAAGGATGGACGATAAGGGTGCATTCGTAGTGTATTTGTATCCGTTATTGCCGGTTACATCGGCATTAAATACGTTTACGTTTTCTTTGAGGGTTGTCATAGAAATAAATTGTGTGGTGTTAAAATAAATTACCGTTTCACTTACCAGCTGGCAAATTACTTTACCATGTGATTATCTTTTTTAAAATTCTCAATTTCAACAGCTGTGTTAAGTGCTTTTCCTTTAAAAATAATTGATCGCCTGATAAATTTCGGCCTACCCTTACTCTCTTCGAATATCTTAGACAGGTACTCCCCGAGAATAGATATTGCCAGCAGCTGTACGCCACCAAAGAACAGGATCAGTACAATCACGGTTGTAGTGCCATGAGGTACATCCGGGTACAATATTTTTGCAATAATCTGTGCGATGATTGCAAGAAAAGAAAAGCCGGTAAGCGTAAATCCAAGATAACTGAGAAACTCTAACGGTACAAAGCTGAACGAGAAGATCGCTTTTTTTGCCCAGCCTATGTTTCTGCGCCAGTTATTTGTGCTCACTCCGAACATCCGCTCCGGTCTTACATAATCAACGCCTGTCTGCTTAAATCCTACCCATGCACGTAATCCCCGTAAGAATACTTCCTTTTCAGGCAGATCTATAAGCTCACGCACTACCTTCCTATCCATCATGGAGAAGTCTCCTGCGTCCACAGGAATCTTTATGTAAGACAACGAGCTGAATATCCTGTAGAATCCTTTATACACAAGGTTCATAAAGAAAGACATTTCTCTTTTCACACGCTTGCCATATACCACGTCATATCCTTCTAACCATTTTTCATAAAACGCCGGTATAATTTCCGGCGGGTCCTGCAAATCGCCATCCATAAGCACTACTGCGTCTCCTGTAGAAATCTCCATACCACTTAAGAATGCAGATTGGGATCCGAAATTCCTGGAGTGTGTAATGCCAATAACATTATTATCTTTTGCCGCGATAGCGGCTATCACTGCTTCCGAATCATCAGGTGAGCAGTCATTTACAAAAATGATCTCGTAACGTATTTTAGTTTCGTTAAACATTTTTACAAGCCTGTCATACATCACTGGTATTGCCTGCGCATCTTTATAGCAGGCTATTATCGCTGTTATTTTTGCATTTAATTTCGGATTCTTAAATGCAGGCATTATTGTATCAGTGTATTTTATTTCTTCATGCCAGTCATAGGTCTTGCGCAGTCCGTCTTTAAGAGATGTCTTTGCCGTCCACTTCAGGTCATTGGTCGTATGTCCAGGATTTCCGTACCAGTCTTTCAGGTCCCAGTTGCGGTTTTGCATATTACCCCATACCGGCACATCACTTATCCTGAACTCACTTCTCACGAGATCCACAAGTTGCCCCAATGTTGTTTTCTCTCCGGTGCAAATGTTATACGAATTACCTGCTATTTCTTTATTCACATTCAACGCAGCATCTACAAATGCCTCTACCGTATCCGTTATATAAACGAAATCACGGCTAATGTCTTTTTCTACAAGATTCGGGTAAGTGCCCTGCCTTGCTTTTTCTATCATCACAGGCATCAGGCGGTCCGGTTCTTCCCAAAAACCATATACAGAGTATAATCGCAGATTAAGCGCGGGTACATTCTTAAACCTGCCGTAATACTGTATGATGTATGCTGCAGATACTTTCGATGCAGCATAGTGGCTGTTAGGCTCCAGCGGATCCTGTTCTCTTGGTGCGGCGGAGTTAGTACCGTATTCAGAGCTGCTGCCTGCATGTATATAGGCGCTCACTCCTGCACAGGCATCCAATATGTTTACAGTGCCGTTTACATTCGTTTCATAGATAAGCCTTACGTCACTTTGCTTGCTGTACGCACCGTAAGCGGCAAGGTTGAAGACAGTCTTAGGCTTATATTCCTCAAAAATGTTCTTTACTGATATGGACGATGTGATATCACAATGCAGAATGTTTTTAAAAGGAACATCAAGCAGTTTTAAGCGCCATGCGCTGTGCGTATTATGTGTTATCGCATAACAATCCTCTCTTACCGAAAAAATATCATTGATGATATTTGCACCGATAAATCCACTGGCGCCGAAAACAAATATCGGGCCTTCCAGTTTTTTGATCTTCGCCTGTAGGTCCTGGTAATTGATCATGAAATATTAGAAGTATGAGTTTATAGTTCGTGTTATATTTTCTTCGTCAAGCCCGCTTATCTGCTGGTGGTAACCCTGGTTGCCATAAAGGCCGTTAGGATAGCCTTCAGCATGAAGGCTTATAAATTTCTTAAGTGGCAATCCTGCTTCATTTGCCAAAACTGATACTGCGCTCCCGAGTCCGCCTGTAGATATATGCTCTTCTATAGTCAGCACATTCTTTGTCCTCCCTATACTTGCCTTTATATCTTCCGGTAGCTCTTCCAGCGGCATTTTGTTCACTACAAATACATCTATATTTCCTTTATCGCCATGTCCGTTCAGTGCCGCAACCATATTATTGGTCACAGGGCATTGGGCTATTATCGTAAGCTTTGATGCCGCGTTAAAAGCCGTTGCAGAACCATAGCTCGTAGGAACAAGGTAATCCGGCATCGGCTTTCCTAATCCTAGCCGGAAGTAGGCCGGCCCGCTTCTTGCAAACATTTCATCGAGGCAAGTATTCATATCCTCAATGAACGCAGGTACATAGCATTTCATATTCGGCAACCCGCTCAGACATGCTATATCCTCTATTGCATGGTGGGATGAGCCCATAATGCCATATCCATATCCGCCACCATTGCCTACCACAAATACCGGCAGGTTATGAAAACAGACATCGTTCCTTATCTGCTCCAGGCACCGATAAACTACAAATGGCGCTATGCTGTAACAAATGACACGGTATCCTTGTGAAGCCATACCTGCTGCAATGCCTATCATGTTCTGCTCAGCCACACCTGCATTTATAAAGCGGTCACCCATCTTTATACCAAGGTTCTCAAGCGCAGCGTATCCCAAGTCTCCCGTTACAAAAACAATATCATCGTTTTGCTCCGCTATGCGTTCTATATAATTCGAAAAATGTTTTCTCATGGTTTGTTATCGCTAAATGCACTAAGCGTTGTAATCACTTTTTATCCTGTCGACAGCTTCCATATACTGAGCTTCATTCATAGGCAGGTAGTGCCATTCCAGCCTGTTCTCCATATAGGGTATTCCTTTACCTTTCACCGTCTTTGCTATTATCAGCTTAGGTTTACCATTCTTGTCAGCGATCAGTTTTTGTTTGGCATCCAGCATGGCGCTTATATCATGTCCGTCTACCTCTATAATATCAAAGCCTATTGCCCCCCATACCTTTGCCGAGGCTGTATCACCGAGCACATCTGCTGTGTTACCGAATCCTTGCAGCCCGTTCTTATCAATGAATATCAATAGGTTATCCAGCTTATTAGCTACAGCAAAATGGGCAGCTTCCCACGTAGTTCCTTCGTTCGTTTCGCCATCACTCATCAGCACAAAGCTTACACCTCCTGCTTTCTTTAATTTCTTTGCTTTGGCTATGCCAGTTGCCAGTGGCAGACCGTGCCCCAGGGATCCGGTTGCAAAAGGTATTGCTTTATATTTTGCAGCTGCCGGGTGAGCAGGTAACGTAGTGGCGTTCTTATAAAAAGTATCCATTACTTCATCAGGTATTTCTCCTATCTCATTCAGTATAGTATATAAGGCTGTAGCTGCATGCCCCTTAGAAAGGATAAATGTATCACCTGCTTCTTTGAATTTCAGGATGCTGATCATTATATCAATACAACTAAGCGAACAGCCTATATGACCCGAATTAGCCTTATAATGCAGCTCCAGTATTTTAGTTCTCAATTTCCCCTGCAACCTTACATGATCCATGCGCCTTCATTACTTTTTAAAAACAATTCCAAGATAGAATTTTTGCTCAAAACCAACAATATATTTGAATAAAATTTATTGCAACAAATATATAGCATAATCACAACTTTAACAGCGTTTCCGGTTACAATCAAAGAAACATTGGTCGATTAGTAGCTTATTTGTATTTTAGCAAAAATACAAACTCAAGTCCCGTGTCTGCAAAAAAAAAAAACAGATCAGATCATCACCACCCCTGAGGTAAATTCACCGGCAAGCCATCCTTCTAAAGATTTTTTTGATGCTTTAGGTAATAAAGCTGTTCTGCTTGCAATAGGACTGATCCTCCTGGTCGGTTTTATAGTGTTCAAAGATTACCTGCTTTTCGAAAAAGCATACTATTTTAAAGATATGGGTAGTGATTCTGAAAACTACCTTTACCCCAATCTGTATAATTCCGCTTCTTATATATCTAAATATGGCATACCTAAATGGTCATTCAACTTTGGTATGGGGCAAAATATATTCCCATTCTTTCTTAGAGATCCATTTGACATATTTATCTATATAGCCGGCAAAGACCACATATTTTATGGAACAGTATATAAAGAATTTTTCAAAATACTGGCAGGTGGTGTTACTTTCTATTATTATCTGAAGTCTTTGAGCCGTTCGAATTACACATCTCTCATAGGGGCATTGTTATATAGTTTTTGTGGATTTACAATCTTAGGCAGCGGATGGCAGATATTCACCTTCGAGGCATTCAATATGGCATTACTCCTGCTTGCCTTTGAAATGCTCTACACAAAGCAAAAGTGGTTTTTGTTCCCTATTGCCATTTTTCTCATATCTATGTCGCAGCCTTTCAACCTGTATGTATATGGCATATTCCTTATCGCATACGTATTATTAAGGCATATTCAGACAAACACATTAACCATAAAGAACCTGACTCCTCTTTTTCTCCGCATGATGGGACTTGGCTTTATTGGCATGCTGTTTAGCGGGCCTTTCCTGTTGGAGATCATTGTGCAGATGCTGGAAAGCCCACGTGGCAGCGGCAATAATTCTTATGCTAATTTATTATCACAAACCCCTTTATTCTCTATTGCTCCACCTTTGGAAATAGGAACAAGCGTAATGCGTTTCTTTTCAAATGATATAATAGGTAGTGGAACTGACTTTAAAGGATGGACAAACTTCCTGGAAGCTCCCCTGTTTTATTGTGGTCTGCCGTGTTTACTGTTAATGCCACAAATATTTCCGTTTTTGGAAAAACGCATCAAATTTGCCTTCATACTCTTCATCACTATATGGATAATGCCTATTATTTTTCCGTATTTCAGACGCGCATTCTGGCTATTTTCCGGAGATTATTACAGGGCGTATTCCTTCTTCGTTGCTTTTTTCTTTATTTATTATTCTCTGCAAGCACTTGACCTGATCATTAAATTAAAAAAAATCAACATAATAATCCTCATTGTTACAATCGTTACATTACTTGCATTACTATACTACCCTTATTTCGACGATGATATTGTAAACCCTGTTATTTCAATATTCATATGCGTTATGCTTGTTGTATATGGCGGGTTATTATTTTTTATTAGCAGGCAAAACAGTCCTTCTTATTTAAAATACATCTTCCTTATTGCAATAATGATGGAGTTAGTCTATCTATGCAGCACTACAGTTAATGATCGTAGAGCAGTAACTGCAGACGAATTGTCGAAAAAAGCTGATTATAATGACTACACTATCGATGCATTAAAATATATCGACCAGGTTGACCACTCCTTTTACAGAGTAGATAAAACTTACGCTTCATCACCTGCTATGCACTACTCTATAAACGACGGTTTGGCACAGGGTTATAAAGGAACAAGTGGGTATAGCCCATTCAACCAGGAATACTATATCTATTATTTGCAGTTAATGGGGATTTCCAATAAAACCGTGGAAATAGAATCCCGCTGGGCAATCGGGCTTACTTCACGTCCTATATTGGAAACTGAAAACAGGGTGAAATACATGCTGGCAAAAGACAAGGTAAACCCTCTTTGGTATTTAATCTGCGACTCACTAACAATGATAAAGGACGTAAAAATATTCCGCAACAAATATGTATTACCTGTGGGATTTACTTACGATCATTATCTTAAAGAAAGTGCATTTGAGAATCTTACTATAACTCAAAAAGACTTTACAACACTTAAAACCTGCGTTGTAAAAGATGCTGACGTGAACAAAGTAGCAGGACTCACTGAGTTTCAACTTAAAGATACAATAGCCCAGTTCGGGTTTAGTATAGCTCTATATCAGCAGTGTGTAGCTGCTATGAGCAGGGATACACTTGTAGTTAAACAATTTGATGAAACAATACTTTCGGGCACTATAACTGCAACTGCGGATAAAATGATGTATATCACCATCCCTTACGACGCCGGTTGGAAGCTGAAAGTAGATGGACAACCTACAGACAAGATCGTACTTGATGGTGGCATGACGGGTGTAATGCTAAAAAAAGGAAATCATACCATAGAAATGGTATACGACCTGCGTTACTTCAAGCTTGGTGTTGGGCTTTGCCTTATCGGAATTTTACTCTATGGTGGCCTTTGGTTTTATCTAAAAAAAAGAAACACCATAGCTCAGGCAGCTTAATCGATTAACGTTGTAGTATTATTTGCCGATTTCATTTCGTCGGGTTATCATTCTTATTTCATTAACGCAATGCGCTATATACTGCAGCATATTCAAACCATTACAGAAACCTATAAAGGGAATATCCCCCTGTCTCATTTTCTTAAAAATTATTTTCGTCATTACCCAATACTGGGTAGCAGGGATAGAAAAATACTCAGCGCAATGGCATATAGCTGGTATCGTATAGCAAAAGGTGTAGATAATGATACTGTGTTGCAGGGCATGATGACTAAATGGTTCAATGAAAACAAATTAATAAATACTCCTTTAGGAGACTTATTGACACAGGATGCTACACTGTCATTTGATATAAATAAACTATTCCCGTACGATATCACACTATCTGATGGCATAACCAGGCATGCATGGTTAACATCTATGCTCACACAGCCTGATCTGTTCATTCGCATAAGAAAGGATAAAGGCAAGATCATAAGCCTGCTCAATGGTCAGCAAATACCTTTTACATTTATTACAGACAATTGCCTTGCACTTCCCAATGGCGCAAAAATAGATGCCTTGCTGCCGGAAGATACCTACGTGGTACAGGATGCGTCATCACAGCACACTGGCAGTTATTTTACACCTGCAAAGAACGAATTGTGGTATGACTGCTGCTCTGGTGCGGGTGGCAAGTCGCTCCTGCTAAAAGACATAGAACCGGGAATACGGCTAACAGTTTCCGATCGGCGGGAAACCATAATTCACAATCTCTTACAACGGTTCAAGCAATATAGGCACACAGCCCCTGTCACCCACATTACTGATGTGTCAGATAAAGAAGTGCTGGATAAAAAACTGGGGGGAAAGCAATTTGATAACATTATTTGTGATGCCCCTTGCAGTGGTTCGGGCACATGGGCACGCACACCGGAACAGTTATATTTTTTCAAGCAGGAAAGTATACAGGAATTTGCTGCATTGCAGCAAAAAATTGTGGTCAATGTATCGGATCATCTTAAAACAGACGGCAGACTCATCTATATTACCTGTTCGGTTTTTAGAGAAGAGAATGAATCGGTTGTAGCTGAAATCATTAAGCAAACCGGCATGAAACTGGTCAATATGCAGCTTATAAATGGCGTTAACATTCAAGCAGATAGTATGTTCATTGCCAAACTGAAAAAATAATATCCGGCACATTACGTACCGGGTATCCATTATCTATAATTCAGAAACAACTATTGTCTAGCCGCCTTCGCTTTAAACTTATTGATCGCGTTCCTTGTGAAGTCGCTCAACACCAGTTCTCCGCTTATCGCAGCACGATCTGACAATAATGTATCCCAATGCTCTGTACCATGCCAGAATATTTTCTTCAGCTGGGCCATAGCTTCCGGGCTGCTATGCGCCAGGTGTTCAGATAATTTTATCACAGCATCATCTACTTCAAATGTTGTCTTATGTATTCCGGAATACAAGCCATGACGTTTAGCCCATTCTGCTGAACGCCATTCAGTAGCATCCATTGCCAGCTGAGAAAAACCTGATACACCTATTTTACGCTCCACAGCAGGGCCTACTACAAACGGGCCTATACCTACTGCCAGTTCACTCAGCTTCACTGAGGCATCATGGCTTGCTATTGTATAGTCAGTTGCAGCTATCAATCCTACACCACCACCTACAGCTTTGCCATGCACACGACCTATTATCAGCTTATGGCATTTGCGCATTGCATTGATAACGTGAGCGAAGCCACTGAAAAAATGTTTGCCTTCTGCTTTTGTACTAATAGCCATCAGCTCATCAAACGATGCACCTGCACAAAAGGCACCCTCACCTGCACTGCGCAGTATGATCACCTTTACGCGATTATCAATACCGATATCATTTATTGTTTTTGCCAGGTCGGCAAGTATTGCAGCGGGTAATGCATTGCTTGATGGGTGGAAAAATTCTATGGTAGCAATGCCATGCTCAATCTCATGACTAACATATCCTTCCGTATGACGCATATTTAAAAATTAAGAAGTTACGAAGAGTATCAGTATACAAAGTTAAACCAAAAATGTAAATAATATGGTCAAATGCCTTGTAAACAACTATTTATTGGAGCTTACACAAGACTTATACCCCTACTGATCAGTTTAATTTAGCCCTGAGTATATAGGCTTCAACACCTCGGATGTTCATATATTATTGTAAAACAACGCATTGAAGTATATGCGCTACAAGCCCAATGACGTAAATTGTAGCCGGTTATGGCACAAAAGATAATAGGCATTATGGGCGCTATGCCCGAAGAGATCAATGAAGTAGTACACTTGCTCAGCCACAGGCAGGAGGTTTCCCTTGGTATGAGGACATACTATACAGGCTCGCTGCATGGTATCAGCACCGTAGTAGTCTTCTCCCGCTGGGGTAAGACAGCAGCCTCGGCAACCGTGTCTGCTCTTATCCTTGAGTTTAAAATAACCGACCTCATTTTCACCGGCGTAGCAGGTGGTATAGACCCGGCATTGAACATTGGCGATATAGCCATAGCCAGTCGCCTCGTTCAGCATGATATGGATGCCCGTCCACTGATGCCACGCTACGAGATACCATTGCTTGGCAAAACTTTTTTTGAGGCCAGCCCTGAAAGATTGAATATAGCTGCTACTGCCGTAAAAGAGATGATAGACAACAGGCATCTTCATGCTCTTATCGACGGCAACGATCTGGAACATTTTGGGATAACCAATCCGCAATTATTTATCGGCGACATAGCCAGTGGGGATAAGTTCTTTGCTGCAAATGAAGACAAACAACAACTTGCCGAAAATCTGCCCGGCACACTATGCGTAGAAATGGAAGGCGCAGCGGTAGCTCAGGTTTGTTATGAATACAACATTCCTTTTACTATCATTCGCACCATATCAGACACTGCAGATCATAAGTCTGTGATTGACTTCCCTGCATTCATCCATAGTATCTCCAGCAAGTATTCTTTACAGGTCATTAAGAATATTTTCGCTCAACTACATTAAAAAAGCGACCGTAAGAACGGTCGCTTTTCTTTACTATTTTATCATTAGTTATTCCTGGTTCAGCATCCTCACCATAGTAAGTATCGTAGCAATAGCTACTGTTTCACCTGTTTCATCATACACATCTACCAGCCACTTTACAATACCCTTTGCTATATCTTCCGGTGTGCGTTTCTCCTGCGCGGTCTTTTCTTTAACGGTAAGTCTTACACCTATGGTCATGCCCGGATACACAGGCTTTGTAAAGCGGGCTTCATCAATCCCATAGTTCAGCAATACCGGCCCTTTCTTTGCATCTACAAACAACCCTGCTGCTTTCGACAACACAAAGTACCCATGCGCCACCCTTCTTTCAAATATGGTTCCCTCAAGAGATGTCGCATCCATGTGCGCATAAAAATTATCGCCGCTTACGTTAGCAAAGTTGGCGATGTCTGCTTCGCTGACAGTATGCTTTGCTGTCACTACAGTATCTCCTATTTCCATTTCTTCAAAATGCTTGCGGAACGGATGAATATCTGTTTCACGCTGCTTTGCGTGTTGCTGGTATACATTGGTTATGCGGGTAATGGTTGTTGGTGAGCCTTGCAAAGCGGTCCTTTGCAGGTAGTGCATCACACCACGCTTACCACCCATCTCTTCACCACCACCTGCCCTGCCCGGGCCACCATGCACCAGCATGGGCAGTGGTGACCCATGTCCTGTGCTTTCTTTTGCACAGTCAGCATTCAGTATCAGTATACGTCCATGCATACTCGCAGTACCTAGTACCAGTTCTTTAGCTATATCGTCATCCTGTGTCACGATCGATGCTACAAGAGATCCCTTACCCATCCTGGCAAGCTCTATAGCATCGTCAATAGTGTTGTATGGAATGATAGTAGATACCGGTCCAAAAGCTTCAACACTGTGGCAATCTGTATTCTTAAAAGGATCTGTGTTCAGGAAGATAAGTGGCGGTAAGAATGCACCTTTCTCTTTATCCGCACCCATTACTTCAAACTGGTCCATATCACCTATCACTATACTTTGCGATTTGGAAAGTTGCTGCACTTTCTCCCTCACTTCATTACGCTGCGATATACCTGCCAGTGGGCCCATGCGTACTTCTTTTATCGATGGGTCGCCTACTATTGTTGTCTGCAATCGTTTGCCCAAGGCTATCTGTACGTCCTCTACCCTGTCAGCGGGCACTATTATACGGCGTATCGCTGTACACTTTTGTCCTGCCTTAGTGGTCACTTCACGCACGACTTCTTTAATGAAAATATCAAACTCTGCCATTCCGGGATGCACATCTGGGGCTAGTATGCAGCAGTTAAGAGAATCTGCCTCCATAGTAAAAGCCACAGCTTCCGATAATATCCTCGGGTGCGACTTCAGCATACGGCCCGTGCTTGCAGACCCTGTGAACGTCACTACATCTCCTGTTTCTATATTATCAAGTATACCCCTTGCCGACCCACATATCAGTTGCAATGAACCCGGAGGAAATATACCCGACTTAATGATCTCTTCAAATACTACCTCAGTAAGGTAAGAAGTAAGTGTAGCCGGCTTCACAATTGCAGGCACACCGGCCAGCAGGTTCACCGCTATCTTTTCCAGCATACCCCATACCGGGAAGTTGAACGCATTGATGTGTATAGCCACTCCCTCCAGTGGCACCATGATGTGCTGACCTACAAAGGTGTTGTTCTTTGATAATTTAGCAGTGTCCCCGTCCACATAAAAACGCTCATCCGGAAATTGCCTGCGCAAGCTGGCATAAGAGAACAGGTTACCTATACCTCCTTCTATATCCACCCACGAGTCTGAACGGGTAGCACCTGTCATAGCGCTTATCGTATAGAAGTGCTCTTTACGCTCCATCAGGTACATGGCCAGTGCCTTCAGCATACGGCCACGCTCCTGGAAAGTGAGTTTGCGTAGCACCGGGCCACCCACTTTACGTGCATATTGCATCATTGCACCAAAATCCAGCCCATCGCTGCTCGCTGTATATATTGCTGCACCCGTTATCGCATTATGCAGCGTTTCCCCTTCTTTAGTTCCGTTTACCCACTTTCCTTCTGCGTAGTTCTTCAGTTGTGTTACCGGCATGATCTTAAAATGAAAATTGAATGTGCAATTTAAAGATTTTTAAGCGGCTTATCATAGATTTAGGCTGCGGCAAGTATCATCATTTATGATTTTATTGTATCTTTATGTTATATTATCTATCCTATGAAAAAGATTTGTCTGATTTTGCTTTTGAGTTCTTTATGTTTCTCTTCTGATGCCCAGAAGATCCATTTTAGCGATCCTTCTAATTCATGGTACACAAAAAATGATTGGTTTTTAAAATATGGTGTTTCAGGAACTAATTATTATATACAAGCATATAGCCATGATACCCTTTTCAATAGTATAGCATATCATCAGATGACCAATATCGGAATAAGAGAAGATACACTTGCTAAAAAAATATACCTGAGACATTTTTATAGTAGCTATACAGGTATTTTTGATACTGCCGAACATTTACTCTATGATTATAATTTGACAATAGGCGACACAATAAAAACATTTCATGACCCCGTACACGACAGAAGTAGCATATACTGGGTAAATCAAATAGACTCCACAGAAATCAATTCTGTCTGGCACAAGGTGTGGCATTTTGAAGGAGGATACACCCTAATTCCTCCATTTCATTACTATAACGTTATCGAAGGAATAGGCTGTACCAATGGGCTGGAATATCCATTATCCCCGTCTCAGGAAAATAATGAAAGTATTCAACTTCTTTGTTTTGGTAACCAGGGTACTTACCCCCTTTTAACAACTGGCGTGTCATCCTGGACAATATACGAAAGACATGAGGAGACTTTCAATAATACTGACTGCGCCACCTTATCAATACCAATTTCTGAAAAAAAATCCCCTATTTCAATTTTCCCAAATCCTATTGACCGAACAACGAAACTGCTGTTAACCAACAATTTATCATCAGGTTTTTTCATTGTGTACAATAGTGTAGGTCAAAAAATGATTGACCTACAGTTTCAAAACAAAACTGAAATATTATTTGGCGATAAAATCTTTATGCCGGGCATCTATCTTTATCGTGTTATTGACGACCAGAATAAGGAAAGCTATTCAGGAAAGTTCATCTATCGCTAATCGATAACACAATTACATGTAGGTACATTATTTGAATATTTTTCCTTAGTTTTGGTCACATATATTTTAAATATCGTGAAAAGAATCCTTTTATCAGTAGTACTTTCTCTTTTGTGCCTGCCTTCTTTTGCACAAAAGATCAATTTTACAAACAATACCAATGCATGGTCAATGATCGACAGTACACTCGGCTGCTGCATTCCTTACCCTATGAGATTCACAACTGCCTATTACGATGGGAAAGTTACATATAGCGGACATAATTACCAGGTGCTCCACTACGATTTCGGTGCTTGCATGGTAAGAGAAGAGAATAATAAGGTTTATGTTATTGGCAATGCGGATTCTACAGAAAGAGTATTGTATGACTTTACATTAAAGCTAAATGATACGGTCTTTACTAATTATGAATTTGATAATTATACCAGTTGGGTAAGCAGCATAGACTCCACACAGTTATATGGGATATGGTACAAAGTCTGGCACTTCGATGGTATTGATACCAACACTTATACCAACGCTACTTTCACCTATCGGTATAATGTTATCGAAGGCCTTGGCTGCACTAATGGAGTTTACTATCCGGCAGCTCCTTACGACTATGCTGCATATTCAGACCAGTTGCTTTGTTTTACCAATAACATGGGGTATACCACAGGTTTCAGTAACCCTGTGCTTAGCTATGGCTACGATTACACGAATTCTTTCGATAACAAAACTAGCTGCGCGGCTTTTCAACCACCGGTAACCCCACCAACAGATAACACACTTGGTACAAAACAAACTGCAGGTAATATTGGAAATGCTGTTGTTATACCCAACCCGGTTGATGAGAGCAGCAAGATCGTTCTCCCGTATACCGTTCGGTCAGGTACACTTGTAATTGTTAATGAGATAGGCCGTATGACCATCAACATGCATTTCCAGGATAAGACGTCGATATCTATAGCAGATTACATTCATAACCCCGGTATCTATTTCTATCATGTAACAGATAACCAGACAGGCAAAGTATTCTCAGGAAAATTCAGTAGCAGGTAATTATTCTACAGCGCCAAACTGCCGCAAGTGATGTGTTGCGTGTTTGTGCAGCAACTGTACTTGTTGTTCGTAACCCAGTATACCAAAGAATGGATTGTTTGTCTTCCTCTCCGGGTCAGTTTTATGCACTTCAAAAAAATGATCAAGCTCTTCCTGTAGCTCATTTATAGCTTGCTGTTTTGTAGCATGCCTAATAGGGACCGGGGTATCGGGCATCAGCACATTAGGTGTATTCTCCGGAAATTGCTTCTCGCTACCCAGGAACCCCTGCATCCGTGGTATCCGCTCTTCTTCGGTCACTATTTCTACCGGCGTTCTTCCACTTGCTATGCGCACATAATCACTCATGTGCTCTATCATCTGCTGCACATTCATCTTGCCCCATTTGCGTGGCGCATCGGCATCCAGCGTAGTTAACACTTTGGCATATTCTGTCCTTAGAAAATTTGCTTTGTTCTCTAAATTTTCCATAAGATCCTTTTATTGTCTTACAACAATTGCTTTATCAATGATTCCTGTGTTATGCCCTCTGCCTCAGCCTTATAGTTCCTGAGCACACGATGGCGAAGTACCGGCATAGCCATAGCACGTACGTCTTCTATGTCCGGTGAGTATTTGCCATTCAGCAGGGCATGGCATTTAGCGCCGAGTATCAGGTATTGTGATGCCCTTGGGCCTGCACCATATGATACATACTGCGTAGCTACAGGCGATACATTCGTAGAACCGGGACGTGTCTTTTGAACAAGTCCCACAGCATACTCCAGCACATTGTCAGGTACAGGCACACGCCTTACCAGTTCCTGAAAGTAAAGTATCTCTTCACCACTCATCACCTTAGATAATTCCTGCACTTTTGCACCTGTCGTATTACGCACTATCATTACTTCTTCTGCAAAAGTCGGATAATCCAATGTCACCTGGAACATAAAACGGTCCAGTTGGGCTTCCGGAAGCGGGTAAGTACCTTCCTGCTCTATAGGGTTCTGTGTAGCGAGCACAAAGAATGGTGACGGTAATTTGTATACAGTACCACCAGCTGTCACATTACGTTCCTGCATTGCTTCCAGCAGAGCTGCCTGTGTCTTGGGGGGAGTACGGTTTATTTCATCCGCAAGGATGATGTTCGCAAATATTGGCCCTTTTATGAACTGGAACTGCCTTTGCTCATTGAGTATCTCTGCACCCACTATATCACTTGGCATCAGGTCGGGGGTAAACTGTATGCGTTTAAATGACAGGTCAAGTGCGTCTGATATAGTTTTTACCAACAAGGTCTTTGCCAACCCTGGTACACCTACCAGCAGTGTATGCCCGTTACATAGAATAGATATAATGAGCTTTTCCACCACATCGTTCTGCCCTACTATTATTTGTCCTATTGCCTTCCGTAATCCTGCGGTTTTTTCCTTGAGCGCCTCTGCTGCTGCTATATCTGTAGCGTATGATTGCATTGTTTCTTATTCTTTTTTCTTTTAAACAGGGAAGTTCCATTATTTTGTGTAAACAAACAAATACTTATTGTTATGGATATTACAATAAAGCAGGCGCAAGAGGATGTAGATGGCTGGATACGTACTACAGGCGTACGTTATTTCAACGAATTGACCAATCTCGGCATACTAATGGAAGAAGTAGGAGAACTGTCGCGTATCATGGTACGTAAGTATGGCGAGCAATCATTTAAAGAAAGTGATAAAGGCAAGAATATGGCCGATGAAATGGCCGATGTGCTATGGGTACTCATGTGCCTTGCTAACCAGACAGGGGTAGACCTGACTGATGCGCTGCAGAAAAATTTTGAGAAGAAGAATGTCCGCGATGCCACACGACATAAGGATAATGAAAAGCTGAGCAATAAATAACTGACGGTATAAAAACAAACAACAACAACAATTACCTAAATGAAAATCGCCCCGATATCGGGGCGATTTTCATTTTAAAACGATTTATGATTAATTGCTTGTCTTAACGAACTTCTCTGCTTTCAGCAGCATATTGTTTTCGTCATAGATCATGATCATATACATTCCGTTTGCCAGCTGGCTTACATTAATGCTTACAGCTTCTTTCTGAGCCAGCAGCATTTTGCCATCAGCGCTCATTATAGTTACTGTTACCTTAGCCGGTGCATCTATATGTAATACTGAAGATACAGGGTTTGGATAGATCCTGATATCAGCTGCACTGATTACCTGGTTTACATGCGTAATAACCGGCGCATCGAATATGTATACTGCGGTGTCACTGCATCCGTTATTGTCGGATACTACCACTGAGTATGTACCACCGCTCATTCTTGGTGTGCTGTAAGTAGTATCTACTGCAGTTCCGTTCACATACCACTGGTACTTACTGAAAGAACCTGTATACAATACGTTAGCTACTGTATCATAAAGGATAACCGGAACAGGAGGATTAACAACATTTACATTCGACAATGTTACGAAACATGTG